>CAUGKA010000001.1 GCA_959599615.1 uncultured Collinsella sp.
GACTTGCAGCGACGGACCTCGGGACGCTCTTACACCACGTCTGCGCGCGCCACCTGGAGTCGGCTCGAAAAGAGTGATTTTGGGTTGTTTGCTGCGGGTGTGGGCTTGGAAACAACGCTCGGGGTGGCGAGGTACTCAGAATTCGGTCGCAAGGAGGGCGTTCCTCGGCTGTGTCAGGAGTGTCCCTGGGTGCCGGCACATAAGGAACGTCCCTAACTGCCGGAGGGGTGCCTGCCGTGGCGGGCACCCCTCCGGATGTGGGAAGTTTGCGCTGCAGGTTACTTGTCGGTGCCTAGCTTGTGCGGTTTGAAGGCGAGGGCGTTAACGAGCGCGTCGGTGGCAGACTTGACGGCTGCCGGCTGCGGATCGTTGACGTGATCCTCGGGGTGTACGGGCAGGTCCTTCTTGACGGCATCGTGGATCAAGTTGAGGTACTCAGTCACGCCAGTGGTCGATAGATGCGTGCCATCGCCATCGAACAGGTCGTTGCGGTTGGCACTGTATCCGTACCAGTCGATAACGCGCACGTTCTTGTAGCGCGTAGCAGCGTTGGCGATGGCCTGGTTGGTAGAGCCAACCCACGGCTGCGGGCTGCGCGTGTTCACAAACACCACAATACGCTTATCTCCTGCATCGGCCATGATGGCGTCGATCTGGTCGTCGGTTACCAAACCGTTGGTGCCCAGGGCAAAGACCACGATTTTGCCGGCAAGGTTCTGCTGGATATAGCCCTCAAATGTCGCGCGGCCCGCATCAAACTGGCGGCCCTTTTCGGCATCGATATGGCTGTGCGGGAACACGCCGTCAAAGGAATCAACGGCGCGCAGCGACACGGAGTCGCCAATCATCAGCAGGTCGTAGGATCCGTCGGGGAAGCCGTCGTTGTCCTTGTCGGTGTCGTCGGCCGCCTGTTGGTCGGCGGGCGCGGTGTTTTTGGCTTCCTTGTTGAGGACTTCGGCGCCCTCACCGCTCAGTGCGGAGGTCTCCGGCACAAAGATCAGGCCGCCCAGTGCAACGACCAACACGACAGCGCAGGTTGCGCAGACAGGGACGTGCGCGCGTGCCCAGTTGGCGGGCGTGGCGGTGCCGTCGCGGAACTCGGATACGGTGCGCTCAAAGGCGCCCTTTCTAAACGGCGTTTCGATAAAGCGATATGAGCATTCGGCCACGGCGACCACCAACAACACCTGCAAAATGTACTGCCACCACGGCGTATCGTTGATGTTGGCGACCGGGTTCATGAGCAACAGTAGCGGATAGTGCCACAGGTAGATGCTGTACGAGCGCTTGCCAACCCACACGAGCGGCTCGGCGGACAGTGCGCGGGCAACCATTCCCTGGGGCTGCACGCAGGCCGCGATGACCATGAGCGTGAGGATGGAGCATAACAGCGTGCCGCCGCGATACTGGAACGCGGTGTAGCCGTTGGTGAGCGCGACCATGGCGGCAAGGCCAACCAGACCCACGACGCCCAACACATCGATGGATGCAGGTGAGGACCAAAAACGCACGAGCGTACTCGGCTGAGTCGGGACGGTCTCGGCTGCGCCGTCGGTCGTAGCGTCATGCTTGCTTTCGGCGTTCTTGCCGTGCTTGGCGGCGCCAGCCAGGCGATTGCGCCCCAAACGATGAGCGAGACACACCGGCGCCAGGTCGCGATCGGGGATAAAGGCCATCCAGGCGCCCAGCAGCAGCGAGAAGACGCGGGTGTCGGTGCCGTAGTACACGCGGCTGGGGTCGGCGGCGGGGTTATAGAGCACCATCATGGCGATGGCGGAGACAGCAGCCAGTCCCAGAACCATGCGGCGCGTGTTGGGCTTGCTCATGTGCATGGATACCATAGCGAGCAGCAGCGGGGGCCAAACCAGGTAGAACTGTTCCTCGATGGCGAGCGACCAAAAGTGCGTAAGCGGCGAGGGATCGCCCAGGGCATTGAAGTACGAGACGTTTTGGGCAATCTGCCACCAGTTGTTGAAGAACAGCAGCGACGGCAGGATGTCAGGGCGCATCTTGGTGAGCATCACGTGGTTAAAGATGGTGCACAGCGCGCAGGTCACGAACACTACCGTTACCACGGCGGGGACCAGGCGACGGATGCGGCGAATCCAGAAGCTCTTAAGGTCGATACGGCCGGTCTTAGCGACTTCGTTGAGCAGCAAGCGCGTGATCAGATAGCCCGAAAGCACAAAGAAGATCGTGACGCCAAGCAGGCCGCCCTGAGCCCACGTGAGGTTGAGGTGATAGAGCACCACCGCGACGACGGCAAGCGTGCGCAGACCGTCGAGCGCAGGGATGTAGCGGGACTTGGGGCGAGCAGGCGTCTGCTCCGCGGCGGGAGTGTTGGCGCGGCCCGCGTTGTTGGCAGAAGCGTGATGGGGGCTCGCGGTGCGTCGCGGCTCGTTGGCACGGCGCTCGCCCTTCACGCGTTCGTGCGGCGCCGGCTCGTTGCCCGTGCGGCGTCGACCGCGCGAGCCCGATTGCGAGAATTGTTCCATAAAACATCATCCAATGACGAGAATAATCAGCACGTATTCATTGTAGCTGCCTGCCCCTGTGAATGCTTGCTGCTGGCGCAAGCTCAAGCGCGCGTCCACATCAAAGTGGACTAAAGTTATAGGGGGTGCGAGAGTGCACAATCGTTGGTCGACGGTGGGCGCAAAGCCTGAAGACGAGGAGGTTTCCATGGCGGATCACAGCATCGTTGCGGTGTTCGGCAGCATGAACATGGACCTTTCGGTGGCGTGCGAGCGCATGCCGCGCGCGGGCGAGACCGTCGGTGGCAGCGGTTTTATCACCAACGCCGGCGGTAAGGGAGCCAATCAGGCCGTTGCCGCTGCGCGCATGGGTGCGCGCACGTGCATGATTGGCGCTGTTGGGCGCGATACCTTTGGCGATGCGCTTGTGGCAGGGCTCCAGGATGCCGGCGTGGGCGTTGAGTTTGTGGCGCGTCGCGATGACGTGGAGACCGGTACCGCGACTATCATTCGCTGTGAGAGCGACAACCGCATCGTGCTGTCGCCGGGCGCCAACCATGCGCTTGCGGGCGAGGACGTTGCCCGCGCACTGAGGCGCTTGGTGGCCGACGAGCTCGACGGCGATGCCAGCGAGATTGCCCCGGCTGCCGGAAGCGTCTTTATTGCCCAGGGCGAATGTGACCTTGCAGCAACGGCCGCGGCGCTTTCTTGCGCTCACGAGCTGGGGTTCTATACGATCTTTAACCCGGCGCCCGCCTGCGACCTGCCGGCAGGAGCGTGGCCTGCGGTCGACCTGGTCTGCCCCAACGAGACCGAGTGCCAGGTGCTGACGGGCATTCTGCCCACAGATGATGCGAGCTGCGTCGCCGCGCTCAATGCGCTGCTCGATAAGGGCGCCGGGGCTGCGGTCATCACGCTGGGCGGCGCCGGCTCGGTTACGCTCGGCGATGGCGGTGAGCCGCTGCGCATGCCGGCGCTTTCGAGCGTGGTGGTCGATACGACGGCCGCGGGCGATACATTTATTGGCGCGCTTGCTGCAGCTCGTCTGGAGGGCCTGCCGCTCTTTGAGTGCATGGCGGCGGGCGCTCGCGCCTCGGCGGTGACGGTGTCGCGCCTGGGCGCTCAGCAATCAATTCCCACGCGTACGGAAGTCGAGCACAAGTTTGGTTTAGACGGTTTGGATGTAGACGGAGAAGCGGAGTAGAACAATGGCAACCAAGAAGCTGATCCTTGATCTGGATATGGGTGTGGATGATGCGATGGCGCTCGCCTATGCCATCGCAAGCCCCGAGGTGGAGCTCGTCGGCATCACCACGTGCTTTGGCAACGTGCGCGTCGAGCAGTCGGCGCACAACTGCTTGGCGGTGCTCGACCTGTTGGGTCGTCCCGAGGTGCCGGTGTACCTGGGCGCCGATCGTCCCATGAAGGCGACCGAACCCTACACGCCGCCGGCGTCCACCACGCTTATCCACGGCAAGAACGGTATTGGCGGCGCAAGCGTGCCCGCTTCGCCGTACGAGCCGGTGGGCGCGACGTCGGCCGATGGCAATGCGGCGGTCGATTACCTGATTGATGCCGCGCGTACCTATGGCCCCGATTTGATCTACGTGGCGACCGGCCCGCTCTCCAATCTGTCGCTCGCCCTGGAGCGTGATGCGGCGGCGATGATGTCTATCGGTCGCGTGGTCGTGATGGGCGGTGCGCTTACCGTGCCCGGCAACGTGAGCGCGGGCGCCGAGGCCAACATGGCGGGCGACCCCGAGGCTGCCGACGCCGTGTTGCGCTCGGGCCGCAAGCTCACCATGGTGGGCTTGGATGTGACGCACCGCGTGGTGCTCACACGTCGCGACGTTGCCGGCTGGACGGGCTCGGGCACTATGGCTGGCTGCGCGTTTGCGAGCATGGTCGAGCACTATATCGGTTCGTACGAAATGAACGCGCCCTACCTGGGCGGCTGCGCGCTGCACGATCCGCTGGCGGTTGCCGTGGCGATTGATCCCACGCTCGTGGGTGCGCTCGGCTGTAACCTGCGTGTTGACTTGCTGGGTGAGTATCGCGGCCGCACTATCTGTGATGAGCACCGTCTGTCCGATCCGGATAAGAGCGCGCTCGTGGCGCTCACCGTGGACGCCCCACGTTTCCTCGCGGAGTTTAAGGCACGCATGGCTCGCATCCTTGGCTAAACGGTTTCTGTGCCCCGATCCAGATTAGCTACCGAGTAAATACGCCCGTTGGGGGAATAGTCGCGTCGCTTCGCTTGACAACAGGCTAAACTAGCTATTAAACATTTACTATTCTGTTTAGATTGAATTTGCGGTCGTTTAGTTGTCGAGTCACGGGGCGGTCAGGCCACGATGCTCCGCCACGACCGTTGCTAGGGGGAACAATGGCCAAAGCAAGTGTTCGCGAGATCAGCCGCATCACCGGTTTTTCGCCCGCAACCGTGTCCAACGCGCTCAACCGCAAGCGCAGCGTGAGCGAGGAGACCGCCAAAGTCATCCTGGAGTGCGCGCAGTCGCTCGGCTATCAGCAGTCGACGCAGCTCGAGAGCATCCAGTTTGTGCTCGCGCGCAAGACGGGCGCCATCCTGGACGAGAGCACCTTCCACCCCGCGGTCATCGAGGGCGTGGAGCGCCAGGCGCGTCGCCACGGCATGAGCACGAGCTTTGTCTCGCTCGACTTTAGCGACCTAGACGCCGTGCGTCCGCAGGTCGAGGGCCTGATTGCCGATCCGGCCGCCGCTATTGTACTAATGGGTACGGAGTTGGGCGAGGAGGACTACGCCCTGTTCGCTAACGCCGCCGCCCACCTGATTGTGCTCGATGGCTGGAGCGACCGCCAGTACTTTGATGCCGTGGTCATTGCCAATACCGATTCGGTGCTGCGTGCCGTGGACTACCTTATCGAGAAAGGTCACAAGCAAATCGGCTATCTGGCGGGCGACCTTCGTATCCGCAACTTTAAGGACCGCGAGCGCGGCTATCGCCAAGCGCTTGAGGATGCGGACCTCGAGGCCAATCCGGCATGGCGCGTCACGCTGGGCACCACGCTCGAGGGCGCTTATCGCGACATGGGCGCGTGGCTCGACAATGCCTCGCACGACGACCTGCCGACGGCTTTCTTTGCCGAGAACGACGTGCTCGCCGTGGGTGCCATGCGCGCGTTCAACGAGCACGGCATTCGCGTGCCCGAGGATGTCTCGATCATCGGCTTTGACGACCTATCTCTGGGCGCTTT
Source organism: uncultured Collinsella sp. (assembly GCA_959599615.1). Lineage (GTDB taxonomy): Bacteria > Actinomycetota > Coriobacteriia > Coriobacteriales > Coriobacteriaceae > Collinsella. The sequence continues at coordinate 5,712 of CAUGKA010000001.1, forward strand.
TTCCAACCCGCCGCTCACCACGGTGCATGTTCCCAAGCACGAGGTGGGTGAGATCGCGGTGCGCCGCCTGGTGGGCAACATCCGCAATCCCAAGAGCTATACCTGCAAAACGGCTGTGTCGACCTATTTTGTCGAGCGCCAGAGCGTGCGCGAAATCTAGGCGGAGACGGCATCGCCTGCAGCGTGCCAAAGCTCGCTAGGGCAGTAAACATAGCGCTATTCAAAAGAGGGTCCTTCGGGGTCCTCTTTTTGTTTCCCTTGTATGTTCAGATTGTTTACATACCGTTTAGGCTGATTTCTCTACCGTCTACGGGTATTTCGCGCTAAACTTCTAAACAGAAGAGTAAAACATTTAGTAAACAGAACAAAACGAAACATGCGTCTGTTTACTGAACATGTGACTAGGGGAGGACGTACATGGATAAGATCAAGCTCGGTTTTGTGCCCACGCGCCGTAGCATCTTTAGCGCGCCGGACGCGATCAAGTATCGCGGCCTTACGGCTGATCGCCTGCGCGAGATCGGCGTCGAGATTGTGGATATCGACGACATCAACGACGAGGGCCTGCTGTTCGACGACAGCCATATCGCGCCTATCGTCGAGAAGTTCCGCGCCGAGGGCGTCGACGGCATCATGCTCTGCCACGCCAACTTTGGCACCGAGTACGTTTGCGCTCGCCTTGCCCGCGAGCTCGGCTTGCCCGTGCTGCTGTGGGGCCCGCGCGATGAGCGCCCCGAGCCTGACGGCACCCGCCTGCGTGACAGCCAGTGCGGCCTGTTCGCCACCGGCAAGGTCCTGCGTCGCTTCCAGGTCCCCTTCACCTATATGACCAACTGCCGCCTGACCGATCCCGAGTTCGAGCGCGGCGTCTGGGACTTCCTCGCCGTGTGCAACGTGGTCAAGACCTTCAAGCACACCCGCATCCTGCAGATGGCCACCCGTCCGTTCGATTTCTGGTCCACCATGTGCAACGAGGGCGAGCTGCTCGAGAAGTTCAACATTCAGCTTTCGCCCATCCCCATGACCGAGCTTGTCCAGGCCGTGCGCGACGCCCAGGCTGACGAGCAGGCCATGGCAGCCATGCTCGCCCACATTGCCGACAGCTTTGAGATCTGCATCCCCGAGGATAAGGTCCCCGCTGTGGCCGGTCTTGCCATTGCCATGAAGCGCTTGGTCGAGAAGTACGGCTGCAACGCCGGCGCCATCCAGTGCTGGAACGCCCTGCAGGACGAGTTGGGCATTATGCCCTGCGCCGCCAACGCAATCCTCAACGAGATGGGCATCCCCATCGTCTGCGAGACCGACATCCATGGCGCTATCACCGCGCTGATGGTCGAGGCCGCCGACCTGGGCCGTCACCGCGGCATGTTCGCCGACTGGACCGTGCGTCATCCCGATAACGAGAACGGCGAGCTGCTGCAGCACTGCGGCCCCTGGCCCTGCAGCTGCGCGGCCGTCAAGCCCAAGCTCACTTACCCGCTGGCTTTCGATCACCCCGGCGCGCTGACGGCCGAGGCCAAGCACGGCGACCTCACCCTTGCCCGCTTTGACGGCGACAACGGCGAGTACTCGCTGCTGCTGGGTAACGCCCGCGGCATCGACGGCCCGGCCGGCATGGGCACCTACCTGTGGGTCGAGGTCGACAACCTCAAGCGCCTCGAGGCCAAGATCGTCGAGGGTCCCTACATCCACCACTGCGTCGCCATTCACGCCAACGTGGTGCCGGTGCTCTACGAGGCGTGCAAGTACATCGGCATTGTCCCCGACCTGTACGACCCCATCGAAGAAGACGTCAAAGCTTACCTGCGAGGAGAGTAGAAATGGCAACTATCGAAGAGCTTGAATCCCTGCGTTGGGACCTTCGCCGCGATTGCGTCGATATCATCATGGCTGGCGCCGGCGGCCACATCGGCGGCGACATGTCGGTGATCGACGCCCTCATGACCCTCTACGCCAACCATCTCAACATTTCGCCCGAGACCGTCGACGATCCCAACCGCGATCGCTTCGTGCTCTCCAAGGGCCACGCAATGGAGGCCTACTATGCGGTGCTCTGCCACGAGGGCTATCTGGACCTCGATGACGTCAAGGCCCGCTTCTCCAAGTTCGGCAGCCCCTACATCGGTCACCCCAACAACAAGCTCAAGGGCATCGAGATGAACTCGGGCTCGCTGGGTCATGGCCTGCCCGTGGCCGTCGGGATGGCGCTTGCCGGCAAGATGGACGGCCGCGACTACCGCGTCTACACCATCATGGGCGACGGCGAGCTTGCCGAGGGCTCGGTCTGGGAGGGCGCCATGAGCGGCGGCAACTACCAGCTCGATAACCTGTGCGCGCTCGTGGACCGCAACCGCCTGCAGATCAGCGGTAGCACCGAGGACGTCATGAAGCAGGATTCGCAGGAGGAGCGCTGGGCCGCCTTCGGTTGGAACGTGCTCTCCATTCCGGGCAACGACATTCAGGCCATCGACGCCGCGCTGACGCTTGCGGCCGAGACCAAGGGAAAGCCCACGGTTATCATCCTCAACACGGTGAAGGGCTATGGCTCGTCTGTTATGGAGGACAAGGCCGCCTGGCACCATCACCTTCCCAACGACGAGGAATATGCCCAGATCATCGCCGATTTCGCTGCCCATAAGGAGGCCATCAATGGCTAACAAGATCGCCAACCGCAAGGTTATCTGCGACACGCTGCTCGAGGCCGCCCAGACCGATAAGGACATCGTCGTCCTGTGCTCCGACTCCCGCGGCTCCGCATCGCTCACGCCGTTCTTCGATCAGTATCCCCAGCAGTCCGTCGAGGTCGGCATCGCCGAGCAGGACCTGGTGAGCATCGCCGCCGGCATGGCTTCGTGCGGCAAGAAGGCCTGGGCCGCCTCGCCGGCGTCCTTTGTGACCACGCGCTCGTATGAGCAGTGCAAGGTCGATGTTTCGTACTCCAATACCAACGTCAAGCTCATCGGAATTTCGGGTGGCGTGTCCTACGGTGCCCTGGGCATGAGCCATCACTCCGCGCAGGATATCGCTGCCATGAGCGCGATTCCCAACATGCGCGTGTATCTGCCGAGCGATCGCTTCCAGACCGCCGAGCTCGTGCGCGCCCTGGTTGCCGACAACAAGCCGGCCTACATCCGCGTGGGCCGCAACCCGGTCGAGGACGTGTACACCGAGGACGAGTGCCCGTTTCAGATGGACCGCGCCACCTGGGTGCGTCGCGGCACCGATGTGACGATTGTCGCCACCGGCGAGATGGTCCGCCATGCCGTGGACGCCGCCGATCTGCTGGCCGAGCAGGGCATCTCGGCAACGGTGCTCGACATGTACTGCGTCAAGCCGCTCGATACCGAGGCCGTGATCGAGGCCGCCGGGGCTACGCGCTCTGTCGTGACCGTCGAGGAGCACAGCCCCTTCGGCGGCCTGGGTTCCATGGTCGCGCAGGTCGTGGGCGAGCATTGCCCGCGTCCGGTCAAGTGCCTGAGCCTGCCCGACGCGCCGGTCATCACCGGCACGAGCCCCGAGGTCTTTGCGCACTACGGCCTGACGGGCGAGGGAATCGCCAAGACGGTCGCCGAGTTCCTGCCCGCAGAGTAACTGGAATGTGACAAAGGGACAGTCCCTTTGTCACATTCGTTTTGAAAGGGGTGGCCATGGGCCGCTACATCATCGGTATCGACCAGTCCACGCAGGGCACGAAGGCGCTGCTGGTGGACGAGGGCGGCCATCTGATCCATCGCGCCGACCGCTCACATCGCCAGATTGTCAACGAGGCCGGCTGGGTGAGTCATGATCCGGCCGAGATCGCCGCCAACGTGCTGGCCGTGGCGCGCGCCGTGGTGGAGGAGACTGGGGTCGATCCGGCCGACATCGCCGGCATTGGCATCTCTAACCAGCGCGAGACCACCGTTGCCTGGAACCGTACGACGGGCGAGCCGCTGTGCGACGCCGTGGTGTGGCAGTGCGCCCGTGCCCGCGAGCTGTGCGACGAGCTGGCCGCGCGCGAGGGCGTGGCCGAGCTGGTGCGTGACACGACGGGCCTGGTGCTTTCGCCCTACTACCCGGCGGGCAAGATGGCTTGGATCCTCGAGAACGTTCCCGCGGCAGCCGAGGCCGCGGCGGCGGGCGAGCTGTGTCTGGGCACTATCGACGCCTGGGTGGTCTGGACGCTCACGGGCGGCGCGGAGTTCCGCTGCGACTGGTCCAACGCCAGCCGCACACAGCTTTTCGACCTGCGCCGTGGCTGCTGGAGCGAGCCGGTGTGCGAGGCTTTTGGTGTCGATCCGGTTTGTCTGCCGCAGGTGACCGATTCCGATGGCCTGTTCGGCACAACGGACCTGGGCGGCTTTTTGCCGGCGCCCGTGCCGGTGCACGGCGTGCTGGGCGACAGCCATGCGGCCCTGTTTGCCCAGGGCTGCCACAGCCGCGGCATGGCCAAGGCGACCTATGGCACCGGCAGCTCGGTCATGATGAACGTTGGCAACGAGTTCGTCGCCAGCTCGCACGGGCTTTCTAGCTCGCTCGCATGGCGTATGGACGGTGTGACCGAGTATGTGCTCGAGGGCAACGTGAGCTACGCCGGCGCCGTCAAGACCTGGCTGCGCGACGACCTGGAGCTCATCAACAACCCCGAGGAGGTCACCGACCTGTGCTATGCCGCCAATCCAACGAGCCGCGTCTACTTTGTGCCGGCGTTTACCGGCCTGGGCGCGCCGCACTGGGCGAGTGATGCCGAGGGCTGCGTCTTTGGTATGACGCGCACCACGGGCCGCGCGGAATTCGTAAAGGCGGCCGATGAGTCGATCGCCTACCAGATTTTCGACGTGATCGATGCGATGGTCGAGGATTCGGGCGCGGCGCTTTCCGAGCTTCGTGTTGATGGCGGTCCCACGCGCGATGCGTACCTGATGCAGTTTGAGAGCGATCTGGTCGGCTCGCCCATCCGCATTGCGAGCAACGACGAGATGAGCGGTCTGGGCGCGGCCTGGGCCTGCGGCATTGCGCTGGGCATGTACACGCGCGACGTCGTTGACGTCTACGGCGCCCGCGGCATCGTGGAGCCTGCCATGTCTGCCGACGAACGAGCCAAAAAGATCGCCGGCTGGCGCCATGCCGTCAAATCAACAATTGCATACACTGCCTAGGCGGCTGCGCGGCACCCAAGGATTTTTCTGGGGATTAAAAACTCATTGATCCCCGTCCCGGGCAGCTCATTTGGGACAGGCCTTTTTTGACTGGTATGATTGGTGCGATCATTCGAACCAGCTAAAAGAGCCCCGTCCCAAATTGACTACCGAGAGGATCTGCCATGGAGCGTATCGCGAGTTTTTCCGTTGACCATCTGCTGCTTGAGCCCGGCGTGTATGTGAGCCGTATCGACCGCGATCCGGCGACCGGCGCCGCCGTCACCACGTTTGACCTGCGCCTGACCACGCCCAACAAAGAGCCGGTCATGAACACGGCCGAGTGCCACACCATCGAGCACCTGGGCGCGACGTTCCTTCGCAATCATGCCGAGTGGTCGAGTCGTATCGTTTACTTTGGCCCCATGGGCTGCCGCACGGGCTTTTACCTGGTTGTCTTTGGCGAGCTGACGAGCGAGGAGATCTTGCCGCTCGTACGCGAGCTGTTCGAGTTCGTCGCTGGCTTTGAGGGTGATGTCCCCGGCGCCGCTCCCGAGGAGTGCGGCAACTACCTGGACCAGAACCTCCCCATGGCAAACTGGCTCGCGCGCCGCTATCTCGACCGTGACCTGGCCGATATCGACGAGAAGCGCCTGCACTACCAGCAGGCGTAAGGGCTTTATCGTCCAAAACGCGCGCATTGGGCGCCTTCGCTTATGCGGGGGCGCCTTTTTGTTGAGTGGCCGGGATGAGCGTTCAAAATCGCTCATGTTTGTTCTAGAATGTTTGTATAGTCACATTTATGAACAGGAGTGAACATGCATATCTACTCTGTCAACGATCCCGAGTTCAAATCCTATGGCAACGTTTGGGATAACGTTCCGTCCGTGCTCACGTCGCCCGTGCTCGAGGCGCTCTCTGCCACGCCCATCCCCGAGGGCAGTAAGTACGTAGCAAGCGCGCCGGAGCTCGAGGGCGTCAAGGATGCCGACAAACTGGGCTTTCTCATGTTTGGCGGCCGCCCCTTCCAGTTCGGCTGGTGCAACGGCCACAACACGCGCCTCAACTGCCTGGAGTATCACCGCGCCAGCGAGTTTAACCTGGGTGCCCGCGACTTTATCCTGCTCGTGGCGCATCGCTGGGAGATCGAGGACCGCAAGCTCGACACCGCGTGCGTCAAGGCGTTCCGCGTGCCGGCGGGTACGGTCGTCGAAGTCTTTAACACCACGCTCCACTACACGCCGTGCATGGTCGACGATGGCGGCTTCCAGGTGATGGTTGCGCTGCCCGCCGGCACCAATGGTCCGCGCCCCGAGGCTGCAGCCGACATGCCTGCCGCCGGTGACAGCTACTGCTACTGGAAGGCCGACAAGTGGGTCCTCTGCCACGCCGACAGCCCCAAGGCAGCCGAAGGCGGCTACGTGGGCCTCGTCGGCAAGAACCTCGACATCGCCGTGGACTAGAATCTTCCGTCTCGATCTGTAACATCTAGCGGGCTAAATCGTCTCTACCTGTTACAGATTGAGACAAACTGCGGGGGGCTGCCCGAAAATCTCGATCTGTAACACCAAGCCCGGTTTTGGCTGCCTACCTGTTACAGATCGAGACAAACCGCCCCAAACCACCACAAAGGTGCCTGTCCCCTTTGTGGTGGTTTGGGGCGGCGGTATCAGGAAGTGTCAGGCAGGGGCGGCTGCCGGGCCGCCGTGTGCGAAAAGAAGTGTCGGCCTGCGTCGTTGCCGTTGAGTAGCGCGCTGCTTACGGGGATACTGAAACCACGACAAACAGCGTGTGAAAGGATTGATGCATGGCTTTCCGTAAAGACTTCCTGTGGGGCGGCGCGACGGCTGCCAACCAGTGCGAGGGCGCTTACGACGTGGATGGCCGCGGCCTGGCCAACGTGGATGTGGCACCGCACGGCCCCGAGCGCTATGCGGTGGTCTCCGGCCAGCGCAAGATGCTCGACTTCGAGGACGGCTATTACTATCCCGCGCAGACCGGCATCGATTTCTACCACCACTACAAGGAGGACATCGCCCTCTTTGCCGAGATGGGCTTTAAGACCTTCCGCATGAGCCTGGCCTGGACCCGTATCTTCCCCAACGGTGACGAGACCGAGCCCAACGAGGCCGGCCTGGCTTTTTACGAGGATGTGTTCCGCGAGTGTCAGGCGCACGGCATCGAGCCGCTCGTGACCATCACGCACTTCGACTGCCCGATTCACCTTATCAAGGAGTACGGCGGCTGGCGCAACCGCAAGCTCATCGACTTCTACAAGAACCTCGCGACCACGATCTTCACCCGCTACAAGGGCCTGGTAAAGTACTGGCTCACCTTCAACGAGATCAACATGATCTTGCACCTGCCGTTTATGGGTGCCGGTCTGGTCTTTGAGGAGGGCGAGAACAAGGAGGCCGTCGAGTACCTGGCCGCCCACAACGAGCTCGTCGCCAGCGCTTGGGCAACCAAGATTGCCCACGAGATCGACCCTGAGGTCAAGATCGGTTGCATGCTTGCCGCAGGTAGCTACTACCCCTACAGCTGCCGTCCGGGCGATGTGCGCCAGGCGCAGATTGACAACCAGAGCAACTATTTCTTCGTCGACGTTCAGAGCCGCGGTTACTACCCGGCCTATGCCGTCAAGAAGCTCGAGCGTCTGGGCATCGATGTGGGCATGACGGACGAGGACCGCGGGATCCTGGCCGCCAACACCGTCGACTTCATCAGCTTTAGCTATTACAGCACCCGTTGCTCCGCCGGTGCCGATAACCCCGATGTCGTGCGCACCCAGGGTAACGCCTTCGCCGGCGCCAAGAACCCCTACCTGCAGGAGAGCCAGTGGGGCTGGGCCATCGATCCGCTAGGCTTCCGCATTACCCTCAACGATCTGTACGACCGCTATCAGAAGCCGCTGTTTGTGGTCGAGAACGGTCTGGGCGCCAAGGATGTTGTCGAGGAGGATGGCTCCATCAACGACGACTACCGTATCGACTACCTGCGCCAGCATATCGCCGCGATGCGCGACGCGGTGACTGAGGACGGCGTTGACCTGCTGGGCTACACCACCTGGGGTCCGATCGACCTGGTCTCGGCCGGCACGGGCGAGATGTCCAAGCGCTACGGCTTTATCTACGTGGACCGCGACGATGCAGGCAACGGCACCCTCAAGCGTTCCAAAAAGAAGAGCTTTGACTGGTACAAGAAGGTCATCGCCACCAACGGCGAGGACCTGGCCTAAGGTTTCCCAACAACCATAGCCTCCTAACCAAGGCGCCCGGCGAGCAGTTAATGCCCGCCGGGCGTTTTGTTAAAAGAAGTGAAAGCACTCATTGGGGACGTACTTAAATGAGTGCCCGCAGAATGAGAGTGGATAATCTCCCGTTTTTGGCCTGTTTGTGGGCTCAAAGTGGGAGATTATCCACTCTCGCCATTTGGGCGTCCAAAAATCCTCGCTCGTTTTGTCTTAATCATTGGGGACGTTCTTAAACGACTAGTCGCTGGCGACGTCCCTCGCCGTCGGCGGATTTTGGGACATGTGGCCCGCTTTTTGGGCCCGCCTGTCGGTACACTAAAAGCACTATGGGTACCCGCGAGCGACATATCGGCCACGCGGCCGCCCGATCCGCACCCGTGGCGGATCCCAGGGGCGGCAGGCTCTTCGCCATGCCGCGATTCCTTGTTGGTATAACGCATCAGGTGTACCGTCACCGCGTCTTTGCTATCGCCGGCGCCATCACCGTGCTGTTCCTCATGCTTTTGGCAGTCTTGCCGGCGTTGTTCGCCTCCGACCCCAAACTTTCCAACACCGTGCCCGCCTATAGCGAGGTGTCCAAAGAGGTCGTGGATGTGCTCGTCCACTCGAGCTCTCTCCCGCTGCTTGTCGCCGCAATTATATTTTCGATCTGGGGCGTATCGGTCTATCTGCGCTGTTTGGACTATGTGTTGCGCCGCCGCCTTGTTGCCGTCGCCACCATCTGCGCCCTCTGGATGATTGAGGTCATCCTCAAATACAAGTCGTTCACACCGGTCTACGCCACGATCCTGTGGTACCTGTACTACGTGCCCATGACGCTCATTCCGCTGCTCTACCAGCTGTGCGGCCTGCGCCTCGCGGGCGTGGAACAGCACCGTATGGGGCGTCGCTATCGCAGCATCCTGTGGGTCGTGGCCATCCTACTTATCGGTTTTGTGCTCACCAACGATTTCCACCGGCAGGTATTCCACTTTGACCGTGCAAGCGACACCTGGAGCAACGATTATACGTACGGCTGGGGCTATTTCGCCGTCTTAGTGTGGACGGCCTTTAACTTCGTGGCCTTTTTTATCCTGGTGGGCCGGTCCTCGTCCTTTCGCATCCAACGTTTCTCGGGCACGGCGGCGCTTGTTTTGTTGGGTGCCGCGTTCTTTGCCATCTCGTATGCTCTGCGCGTGCCCTGGGCATGGAGGCTTAATTTTTCACTTGTCTACTGCGTCCTGTGCGTGGTGGCGATGGAAATCTGTCTCGATTGCGGTGTCATCCCGTCGTACCACGATATCGCCGGTATTTTCGGCACCTTGCCGCTTGACCTCAAAGTTCTAACGCGTGACCTGCAGGAAGTCTATGTCACGCCGGTGTCAAAGCCAATGCCGGTAGGCGTGCGTGAGGAGTTGCGGGTCCAAGAGCACGGGCACGCTCACGCCTTTGCCGTGGCGTCCGATCCCGATGTAATGTATCGCGCCTTTCCGCTGCTGGGTGGATCGGCTCTCCTTGCCCAGGACGTCTCGGAGCTCAACGAACTCAATCGCGAATTGGCGCATCGTCGCATGGAGCTGCAACGCCAAAATGAGCTGCTTGCCGCCGACTACGACCTTAAGACACATTTGGCAGACCAAGAGGCCGAGACCTTACTGGTCCAAGACGTGGACCAAGCGCTTGCCCGTGCGCTCGAAGGGATGTACGACCTGCTGAGCTCGCTGCCGCCGTTGACCGATGAGGCATCTTCGCACGAGCGTTACCGCATGCTGCAGCGCGCCAAGATGCTCGTCGCCTATTGCAAACGCAAGGGGTCGCTCACGTTGGCACAGCACGGGGAGAGCGGTTTTGACCGCGACCGCATTCAGCTCATCGCCAACGAGCTTGCAAGTGACCTGCGCACCATCGATATCGATTGCGCCTCGATTATCGCCATACGGCGCCCGATGCACGCCAGTACGGTAAGCGCCCTGTACGACTGCGTGTATGACTTTGCGTTTTTTGCCTACACCACCGACCATCCGGCGCTTATGTATCACTTGGGCGACCATGACCGATGCAGTGTCGAGCTGCGCGCCACGCTTTTTTCCAACGATGATGAAGATCTTTCGCAGACGCCCGCTGCGCAAGAGCTCGAAAGCGCTCTGCAAGGGCGCAACGTGGCATACCGCCTTGAGGGCGAGCCCGGCCAGCTGCGCATGATCGTCTTGATGCCGAGGGCGGGTGAGTGACGATGCAGATTTCGCTCATCCTTCCCCAAATCGTTGCGCTCGATGTTGTCTTTGCCCTGGCTGCGTGTCTGCAGATGATCCACGTCCCGCTCATCGCATCGCGCCGCTCGTCCTATAACCGTAAGGTGATTTGCGCCTACGAGACGAGCCTTGTGCTTCACCTGATGATTTCGGCGCTCATCTTATTCGCGTCGTCTGGCTCGTATCTGGTGGCGCCGCTTGACGTTTGCGCTAGGGCAATGGGCGGAGTGCTGTGGCTCAATGCCGCGATCTTTGCCTATGGCGTGGTCCTTATGGTGCGCTATCGTCGCCCTGTCATGCTGGCCGAGCTGCTGCTTGTTGGCGCCGTGACACCGCCGGTGGTTTTTGCCATGGGCTCGGTGTGGGCCGTTGTCCTTATCGCAGAGGGAGCGTTCTTCCTGTTCCGTTCCGTCGCGGCGCTCTTGATGGACGTCCGTAACCGCCAAGAGGATATCACCGCGTTCTCGACGATTGAAACCATCAACGTGATTCCCGTGGGCATCCTGTATCTGGACTCGAGGGGCCGTCCACTGCTCATGAACCGCTGCATGCGCAAAAACCTGGCGGAGCTTCATATGCACACCGACCTAGGCGATATGAGCGGTACATGGAACGACCTGCGCAAGCTCAGCATGCAAATGCCCGAAGGCGGTAAGAACCGCGTGCGGATCAACCTGGACCGCTTTGGTGAGGCGCGTGCGGTGGTCGAGGTTTCTCCCGCCGAGATTCGCTTGTTTGTGCACGATGACGTTATGGTTTCTGGCCGCCTCTTCGAGCGCATTATCGGTTTGGATGTAACAGAGTACGCGCATGCTCACGATCGTTTGGCGCAAACCAACCACCTGCTTGAGCTCGCGGGTCAAGAGCTCCAGGCCCAGATCGAGGAAGTCAAAAAAGTTGCCGACAATGCGGCCTATCTGCGTATGCGCGCTCGCGTGCACGACGTGATCGGGCAGCGCCTGTCCATCCTCCATCGCTATTTGGAGGAGGGACGCCTGGACGACGAGTCGCTCGAGCAGATCGATCCGTTGCTGCGCTCGATCGCCGTCGACCTGCGCAGTGGCGGCGCCAGTGAGCCGGCGGAGCAGTTGGGTGATATCGTCCATGCTTTTGGCCTGGTGAGTGTGCAGATCGATGTTGAGGGTGCGCTGCCTGAGGACGCGCGTGTCGCCGCCGCATTTTTGCAGATTATCCGCGAGGCCTCGACCAATGCCACCAAACATGCGCAGGCGCATCGGGTCCATGTGCGCTTCTGGCAGGAGGGGACGGATGCTGACGCCGTCGCGCGCATGACGATTTCTAACGACGGGTCTCCGGCCCCCGTATCGTATCGCGAGGGAACGGGTATCCCAGGTATGAGGCATGTCGCGCAAGATCTGGGTGGCAGCCTAGAGGTCCACGCCACCCCGCCCTTTACGCTTACGGTATCCATTCCGCTTAACGCCAACGACACCTCCCAAAGGAGAAACTCATGATCCGCGTGTTAATTGTCGAAGATCAGGCCATCCTGCGCGAGAGCCTGGCGCGCTCCGTTGGCGATCAGCCCGATATGACCGTCGTTGCCGCGATCGCCGATGCCTCCGAGGCCTTGGGTGTCGCGCTCAAGGAGCGTCCGGACATGATACTGATGGATGTGTGCACCGAGCACGATTCCAACGGCATCGTGGCGGCGGCGCGCATCAAAGAACAACTGCCCGAGTGTCGCATCATTATCATGACAGGCATGCCCGAGATCACCTTTGTCGATCAGGCCCGCGAGGCGGGCGTCGATAGCTTTGTGTACAAGAACGTCGGTATCGACGAGCTGTTCGCCGTGATGCGCTCCACGCTGGCGGGTTACTGCACGTTTCCCAAGCCGCCCGAGAGCATCTTCTCGGGCACGGCGGCCCTCGACGATGTCGAGCTGTCGATCTTGCGCCTTGCCTGCGAGGGTAAAAGCCGCCGCGAGATTGCGGCCGAGCTGTTTATGAGCGAGGGCACCATCAAGCGCCGCATCTCGGAGATCCTGAGCAAGACCGGCTACGACAACATCATGCGTCTGGCCGTACATGCGGTGACCGAGGGCAGCATCGTTCCCAACATAGAGCGCTAGCGCTCGTTGCGCATCGGCATAAAAGCGACGGGGCCGCAGGATCATCTCCTGCGGCCCCGTCTGGTGTGCGCGGATGTGTCCGCCAATCCGCGGCTGTCGTGGTCTACCGCTACGCGATGGTTGCGCTGTAGGAGGCGACGTCCTCGTAGGAATCGGTCAGGTAGGCGTCGATGCCGATGGTCGTGTTGACCAGGTCGTCAAGGCTATCGAGCGTGCCGTTCGAGAACGTGAATTCCTCAGTGGCGTTGGTGCCGGGCATCAGGTGAGCCGAGAACCAGGGTTCCTTCATGGTGCCGTTGACGTTGGTCTTGCCGCTGGGGGCGTAGAAGGTCAGGTCCTTGTCGCTCTTGTTGGTGATGTTGACGACAAAACCGATGTCGCCCCACTCGTCCTTGAACTTCTCGGTGATGGTAATGGTGCACAGGTCGTCATCGGCAACGGTGACGGCGGGGGAGATTTCAATCTTCTGGACGTCGTCGTCTTCGACGGCCTCGTCGATCTCTTCTTCCTTCTCGGCCGCCTCGCGATCCTTCTTCACCGTGCCGGACAGGTCCTTGTCGGACTTGGTAAAGACAAGATTGCCGTCATCCTCTTCGAGGATGAGCTTGCCGTCCTTGAGGTTCATGTCATGCGACTCGTCTTCGGCGGTGATGGTTACGGTGGTGGCGTCTTTTGCCTCCCATTTAAGGTCGACGACTTCAAGGAACAGGTCGAGGGCACCTGTACCGTCCTCATCGAGAATCAGGACGCAGTGCACACCCCAATCCTCGAGCATCTTCATGTACTCATCGGTCAGCTCTTCGCCCTCCATGGTTCCACCCGAGAGTTCCCAGCTGCCGACGAAGTTGGCCTTGGGGTCTTTGCCGCCGCCGCTGCAGCCCGTCAGGGCAAAGGCGAGCGCAAGGACGCATGTCAGAAATGCGAGTACGGACTTTTTGAACGTTGTCTTCATGGTGTCCTCCTTTATCGAACGAAACCCATAGAAGCAAATGCGGGGGTGGCGGATCCCCCGCCAATTACCAGATAGAGGGGCTAGGGCCTGGGCGTTCCGCAGTTGCTGCAGAACTTGCCGCCGTTTTCGCTGCCGCAGTTGGGGCAGAACCACTTGGCCGGTGCCGGGGCGGGTGCGGGACTGCCGCACTCGGAGCAGAACTTGCCGGTGTTGGTGGCGCCGCAGCTGCAGGTCCATGTGCCGGCCGCGGGGGCAGCGGCAGGAGCCGGTGCGGGAGCGGGTGCCGGAGCCGGCTGCGGGGCGGCCTGCTGCTGTGCCTGGCCGGCGGCGAACAGCTGGCTGGCGTTCATGCCGCCCATGCCACCTGCCATGCCCATGCCCATAAAGCCTGCCATCGCGCCGTTGGGATTGGCGGCTGCCGCGCGCATTGCGTCGCTCTGGGCGCTGGCAATGTTGGCTGCCGCCATAGTGGGATCGCGCATGACGGCGGCTTTCTGCAGGTCCTTGATCATCTGCTCGTCCTCTTGCGAGGCAGCGATGGAGTTGACGCCAAAGCTCACGATCTCGACGCCGCGCAGGTCACGCCAGTCGGCAGAGAGGACCTCGTTGAGCGCGCGGGCGAGCTCGGTGGTGTGGCCGGGGATGGCGCTGTAGCGGATGCCCATTTCCGAGATCTTGGCAAAGGCGGGCTGCAGGGCGGTGAGCAGCTCGGACTTAAGCTGGCTGTCGATCTTGTCGCGCGTGTAGCTATCGGTCACGTTGCCGCACACGTTGGTGTAGAACAGCAGCGGGTTGGTGATGCGGTACGAATACTCGCCGTTGCAGCGCACGGAGATGTCGACGTCCAGGCCGATGTTGTTGTCGACCACGCGGAAGGGCACGGGCGAGGCGGTGCCGTACTTGTTGCCGATGATCTCCTTGGTGTTGATGAAGTAGACGCGCTGGTCCTTGCCCGCGTCGCCGCCAAAGGTAAAGCGGCTGCCGATATTGGCGAAGGCCTCCTTGATGGAGTCGCCCAGGTTGCCGCTAAAGACGCTCGGCTCGCTGCCGGTGTCAAAGACAAACTCGCCGGGCTCGAGTGCGACCTCGATGATCTTGCCGTTTTGCACCACGAGCATGCCCTGGCCGTCGTTGACGGCGATGACGGAGCCGTTGGAGATGACGTTGTCCTCGCCGCGCGTGTTGGAGCTGCGGCCGCCGGTGCGCTTGCGGCCCTTGCAGGCCAAGACGTCAGCGGGCATCGATTCGCAATAGATAAATTCCTTCCATTGGTCGGCCATGACGCCGCCGGCAGCTCCCAATCCAGCTTTCAAGAGTCCCATGGTGATCTTCCTTTCTCGTCAATGGCCGGGTGGTATTGGTTGGGGTGATTAATCGTCCTTGCTGTCCTTCATGACAACGGTGGTCTCGGTGTGGCTGAAGGTGTCGTGTTTCTCGGTCAGGTCGAGCTCGCCGCAGTACTCGTCGGCGTGGGTGGCCTCGTTGGCCGTCTTGAGCTGGCCTACCAGTAGCACGTCTCCGATAATCACGATGATCAGCGGCGCGATGATGTTGATGAGGATGCCCTCGATATCAAAGGCGAGGTAATCCGGATCGAAGGCGTTCTCGCCCATAAAGAGAATCTGGGAGAGGACAAATCCGATCACAAAGAACAGCACCGAGGCGATGGCGAGCTTGGGCTTGGAGCAGGGGAGCTCGCCGACCAAGCGGCCGGTCTGGCCGTTCATGGCAAACAGGTAGCCCTTGCCGTTCCACGAGGTGGAGAGCATCCAGACGGGGAACAGGGCGTAGTCGCTGTCTTCCCAGGTGTAGTCGAGCTGCTTGCTTTCGACCGTGGCATCGTCGTATTCGTCGACGACAGTCTCGCGCAGGGCCGAAATCGCGCTTTCTTCCATACGGCGCTCGGCGCGCGCCTTGCAGGTCTCGCAGTCCTCGTCGTAACGGTTGGCGATGTAGCCGGGCATATATGCGACCGAGAACGGACGCAGCGCGTCGTAGTCAAACGGCTCGATGGCGTCCATGTGGCCGTCGGGCATCTTGGACGATCCGTCGACGGGCACGCGCTTAAACGAGATATTGCCCTTGCGATAGGCATCGTAGTGGTCGGTGGTCGTGACGGTGCGGTCGGATTCCTCGGTCACGGTCTCGTTGGTCGCGTCAAAGTACACTTCGCCGTCCACGCGGGCGCCGTAGAGCCAAAACGGCACGTAGACACCTTGGACCTCGTCGATGTGGTTGCCGGTGACAAAGCTCTTGGGCAGCAAGATCTTGCCCTTGTAGTGTTCCTTGAGTGCGGCCGTGACGTCGTCGCGCCCGAGCTTAAACGGAATCACCAGGTCGGGCGAGAAGTCGCCCGAGAGCTGGCCGGGCGCCACGGCGGAGTTGCCGCAGTACGGGCAGGTGGTGACGGCGACGGTGCCGTCGGACACGAGCTCGGCGCCGCACGACGAGCAGATGTAGCCGGCGTTTTGGGCGAGCTTCTGCACGGCATCGTCGGCAGCAGGTTTGGGAGCTGCGGCTGCGGCATCGGCTTTGGCATCTGCCTTGTCCTGGCGCTCGCGATAGAGGGCCTCGACTTCTTCGACTTCAAAGCGTGAGTCACAGTAGTCGCAGACAAGCTTTTGCTCGGCGCTGGCAAAATGCAGGGGACCACCGCAGGCAGGGCACTGATAGTTAACGCTCTCGAAGGCCATGATCGGTCCTTTCCGTGCCGGAGGCTATGCGCCGATGGCGCCGCCGCAGTATTCGCAGCGCCCACTGGCATCGGGAATGGTGGTGGCTCCGCAGAAGGGGCAGGTCACCGCAGTCTTGGGGGCCTTGGCGGCCACGACGCTGTCGCGCGTCTCCTGGCGCAGCTGCACCAGCGCGTCGCGGACCTCGGTTGCCTGGCGCTTGGCCTCGCGGTATTCGATGGAGCCGCGCTGATCGATGGTGGAGTCGTTTACGCGCAGGTTGATCTCGGTAAAGTACGGCGTGTTGACGTGGATGGTCAGGTTAAAGTCGTAATCCAGGTCGTAGCGCGGCGGGTTGTAGCTCTCGCGCTCGCCGTCCTCGGTCTCGCGATAGATCTCGGTGCGATGCTCGTCGATATCCATATCGCAGCCGAGTACCTGCGAGAACTCGATGATGTCGGGATTGGCGTCGCGCCAGCGGCTCTGCGAGGTGATGATCAGCAGGCCCGCGTCCTCATCGAGCATGATGTTGGTGCGCCCGGCAGAAAGCGTGCGCGTGGGGTTGAACGACGCCAGGCGCTCGGCATTGGCCTCGCGGTAGGCGAGCTGCTCGCGGATATCGTCCGCGGTGCTGGAGCGATAGCCGTGAAAGTAGGGGGAGAGCTTGCCGGCGCACTCTTTGCACAGGTAGCCTTCATTGATTTTTGTCTTACCTAGAAGTCCCAGCTCGGTACCGCAAATCGCGCGCTCTTTCTTCTCGAACATCTTGTCAAAGAAGCCCATGGCTGCCTCCCATCAACTGGTAGCGTGTGTCACTTTTGATGATGGGGGAGTGCGCAGCCTTTCACGATACCCAGACGGCTCAACGAGTCTCCACAACTGGGACACATGGCTCATTTTTCCTACTCATTGGGGACACTCTTTGTCGAATGCGGCGGCTGCCGAATATGGGCGCCGTTCTTGCTATGCCACGGTCACGGCGATCTGGGCGTAGCGGGTGCAGGGGCGCTCGGCGCGCGTCTGCACGGTAAGCGTGAGTACGAAGCGGTCACCGGGCTGCGCGTCGGCGGGCACGATGAAAGCGGTGTCCACCGTGCATTCTTGCCACATCGACAGATCCTGGACGCCTGCATAGCTCGATGGGTCTACGGCCACATCCCAATGTGCATCGAAGCCCTTGTCGTCGGGGTCGACGATGGTTGCCGCAAGGGCGACGCGCTCGCCGGCTGCGGCGCTACGGTCGGCCGTGACCTCGACAACATGTGCCGGATGCGAGCAGATGGCCGGATCATGGGCGCACCATTGCGCGCGGGCGGCAAAGTTTTCCTGATAGGCACGCAGATAGGGATTGAGATTGTCGTCTGCGGGCGTGCCGATGGAGGCAAAACCGGCGGGCGCGCTCGCATCGGGGTGTCCATCAAGAAACATGCGGCCCAGCAGCGTATCGAAGTCGCGGTCGTCGATGCCGCGCAGGCCAAACGGCAGCAGTGGAATATAGGTCATGCTGTCGCCTTCGGCCATAAAGTCGCCGCGCTCAAACTGCACCGCGGGCATGCCTTCCAGGCCCCAATCCAGGCGGGCATGCTTGCCAAACTGAAAGCGCTCGGGTTCGTTTTCGTAGACCTTACCATCGCCATAGAGCATATAGCGTGCCATGAGGGGTTCGTTGCCCTGCGTGAGATTCTGCTCGGGCCAAGGAGCCTTAAACAGCGGAAGCGTATCGGGCTGAGCTGTTTTGGCGTCGAAATAGTTGCCATACATATAGGGCGTACGCCAAAAGATGAGCTCGGGAAAGAGTTCACGCCCATGGTCGAGCCAAGAGTTGTCCTGCCCCACGCCATCGGCAACGCCCATCACGCGTACCTTCTGATAGACCCGCTGCTGTACAGCGGGCCACTCGGGTGTGTCGTGATAACGCTCGGCAATACTCATGAGGGCACGAACGATAGTGTTCATACCACCCCAGCTGAGCAGCCACAGCGTGCGGGGGTCGTCATCCATGACGGCATCGGCGATGACGCGCGACCCTTCAGTCTCCTCAGTCACGTCACCCTCAAAAGCAACGTTTCCCACAAACGTGCGCTCCATCATCTGAGCCGGCGTAGGAAACGGCGGCTCATCGGCGGCGATGGCATTGGCCTGTAGCTGCGGCCAAGCCTGGGCGTACTCATTGCTCCAAAGATTTTCGATCCAATGCTCGGGAAACGGCCGATACTCACGAAGCTCCCCGGCCAGCGGATCGGGCTCATGAGGCACAGCATCCCACTCATAAGAGCGACGCCCTTTGGTCCGCCAATGCGGATTCACCTCGCCCAGCGTATGGACGCCATCCCCAAGAAAGTGATACTGCGAAGCCGTATACACCACAGCCTGAACATCAAGCAAGTTAAGATACAGAGCCAAATGAACAAGAGAGTTCATATCATCGACTTCCATATCGGTAGTAACAATCACCCGAGTCAAATTCTGAGACATAGGAACAGCTCCAACCAAAATAATTCAGCCAGTTACGCGCAAGGCAAGACGGGGCCCACACCCCTCATCGCCACCGACCCGGCGTGCTGCCGGAAGCGCCCGGCCAGGGCCAACGACAATGGCAACGCAGCGGGGACCGGGGCTTAGTTTTGCAAACATTCCGCAGGGGGCATGGGCCGGCGCAGCGCGAAGCGCAAAGCGCCGACCCATGCATGCCCGAGGACGTTTGCAAAACTAAGCCCCGGTCCCCGCGCTGGGACGGATTACCGTTTGACCCTGGCCGACCACTCCCAGCAGCCCACCGGCTCGCCGTCGATGAGTACGTTGCCCCCGTCGAAGTCTTGATAACACAGGTCGTTGAATTGGTGGATCCACACGCCGTGGTTGAACGTCTTCTTGGCCGAGCCGTCGGCCTCGCGATACACGCCGGTCAGGTCCTCGACATGGCTAAAGTAGGTGAGGTGCACGTTGGCGCCGGCATCGCGCAGGCGCGCCGTGAGCGGCAGCACGGTCTGTTGCGGTGACACAAGCTCGTCGCCCTTGGAGTGCGTAAACCACAGCGGCGTCTTGGCGAGCGCGGCTACGTCCTCGTCCGTGGCGTTGTACCACGGGGCGCAGCAGGGAAGGCCCGCGGCGAAGAAATCGGGGTAGTCGGCGCACAGGCGCAGGGTCATAAAGCCGCCGTTGGAAAGACCGGCGACCACGATGCGGTCGGTGTCGATGCGGTCGGCATGCTCGGCGACAAACTCGTCGATAAGCGCCTTGAGCACGGAGGAGTAGATGCTCTGGTTGGAGCGACCGAGTTGCTCTACGCCGTTGTCCATCCAAAACGTGGGCGACTGCGGCACGAGCACCCAGGCAAAGCCGCCAAAGTAGCGCTGGATCTGCGCCTGGCTAATGGCCGTCACGCGGTTGCCGATATAGGCGCGCGTGGCGCCTTCGCCCTGCGTGGCGCCCTTGCCCTCGCCGGCGCCGTGCAGATACACCACGAGCGGTGCCTTTTGGGGCACGACCGTCGCCTCGGGCGCAAAGGGGTTGAAGCATGCCGAGTCTTCGGCCTTAAAGCTGGGCTCAAAGAAGCCGTATTCGAGCGCGATGCCGTCGACGGCGGTCTTTTGCGTGGCGTTGCTCCAGCCTTTGAGCGCGGGGCAGATATCGCCACGGCAGGTGTCGAAGACCAGGCCGCAGGTGGGATCGTCGCCGTCGTTGCCGGGAAGAGCTGCGAGCTGCGTGATGCGCAGCTGGTCATCGAGCATGCGCGAGCCCATGACGCCGCCTTCGATCTTTTTGGTCAGGCGCTGCTCAGCGACCTCGAGCGCCACATGGGTGCCCACGGCGAGCTTACGTCCGTTCTCGTCGCACGGATATGCGGCGAGAATGTCGATGTAACCCACGGAGGGCGCGGCATGGTCGGCGCCGCGCTCCTTGCGCATCAGAACCTCGCCCGAGCGTTCGTGACGCTCTACATATATATGGAAGGTGTTCGCGTCGATGTCGTTGGCGCGCACGGTGCAGGGCAGGTCGAGTACGACCTTGCTGATCCAGGGGCCAAAGTCGCCCAAGGTGGTGACGGTCGCGTAGGTACACAATTTGAGTTCCATGAGCTGCCTCCCTTGCGCCGCTAGTGGGAAACAAAAGCGGCAATACAGACTAAACATGTTTAGTTTAATGCAGAATTGTAGAATGAGCAGATGAACTCGGTAAACGGTAAAACTGAACACGCAATGAACTACTAAACAGACGTTTACTATTAACTAGCAGGACTTTTGTTGATGAGCCAGCTCGTTACAAAGGTGTTTATCAAAATAAAAGCCCACGTAAATAGCCATATATCAATATCTGGTCAAATAGACGATCTTCTACCGTCTAAATACGCTTACCCCCGATTTCCTACCGTTCACCGGACTCCAGACGGCAAAATCGCCACAAATCAGGCACTCCGTGTAAACTAAAGCCCGTAAACGTTCAGTAAACAAATTGTTTACGACAGCGTATCCAAGGGTTCGGCAACCGTAAGGGGTTATAGTCGCCGAGCCAAAGGCGTGCTTACACAAGCGAGTAGGCACACGAAGATATGGGGAGGGGTCCCATGGCAGTAGATAACAAGCAGATTGCCACCGATGTCCTCGAGCTCGTGGGCGGTGCGGAGAATGTTACCGTCGCCACCAACTGCATGACGCGCTTGCGTCTGACGCTCAAGGATAACAGCAAGGCCGACGTGGAGAAGATCAAGAAGGTCAAGGGTGTTCTGGGTTGCCAGTTCGCCGGCAGCCAGCTCCAGGTCATCATCGGCCAAAACGTGCCCAAGGTGCTCGCCGAGTTCGTCGCCATGTCCGGCGTCAAGCAGGGTGCCGCCGTTGACGAGAACCTCGACGCTCCCAAGGAGAAGTTCGAGCTCAAGAACCTGCCCAACATCATCCTCGACTACCTGTCGGGCTCCATGACCCAGCTCATCCCGCTGCTCATGGCCGGCGGCCTGTTCCGCACCATCGCTGCGGTTCTTGGTCCCACCATGCTCGGCGTGATCTCCGATACCGATCCGACCTATACGTTCCTCTACACCACGCTGTACGAGGCCACGTTCACCTTTATCCCCATCTACCTGGGCTATGCCGCTGCCAAGAAGCTCGGCGCCTCTCCGGTTCTGGGCATGCTCCTCGGCGGCGCTCTCATGGCCCCGTCCGTCGTGAGTGTCGCGACTCAGGAGGGTGGCGGGATCATCTCCGTCTACGGCATCCAGATCGCCGCTGCCAACTACCAGCAGTCCGTCCTGCCGATCATCCTCTCGGTGCCCGTCCTGTACTTTGTTGAGAAGTTCTTTAAGAAGGTCATGCCCGACGTGCTGTCCACGGTCTTCACGCCGTTTTGCACCATGATCGTTACCATCCCCATCGCCTTCATCGTCCTCGCCCCCATCGGCAACGAGATCGGTACGCTGATCGCTAACGCCCTCTTTGGTCTTGCTGACCTTGGCGGTATCGGTATCCTGATCGTCATGGCCATCCTCGGTGCCTTCTGGCAGCTCTTCGTGGTCTGCGGCATGCACATGCCCGTCATCCTGCTCGCTCAGGTCCAGATCATCGCCGCCGGCTACGATCCCTTCGTCTTCGTTTCCACCAACTGCGCTATGGCCGCCGTCTGGGGCTGCGCCTTCGGTGCCTTCCTCAAGATGAAGGACCCCGACGAGAAGGGTCTTGCCCTGGGTTACGTCATCTCCGCCATCGCCGGCGGCGTCACCGAGCCCGCGCTCTTCGGTATCCTCATGCGCTTCCGCCGCACCATGCTCGGCATGTTCATCGGCGGTGCCATCGGCGCCGTGTTCTCCGGCCTCATGGGTGTTACCTATTACCTGGCCGGCGGTGCCGCCAACTTCCTGGTCTTCACCAACTACCTGCAGGGTGGCCAGATGAACACCGTCTGGGCTATCGTCGGTATGGCAATCTCCTTTGTCATCGCAGCTGCCGTCGTCTTTGCCACTGGCTTCTCCAAGGAGGAGCTCGCCGAGATGGAGGCCTAAGGCCAAGCCATTCGGTCGCATAAGACCTCACCTACACGACGGGGCCCCGTCAGGCGTAAGCCCGGCGGGGCCCTTCTTGCAAGGTAGACTGATGGAGGCGGGTGAGCTTCGCCCGCGAGGGTTTGCCAAGCGGCGGGGGCGTTAGCGCGGGGGTTCCGCGAAAGCCCCCCCCGGGTAGCCAAAACAGTATAAAACCAAAGTAAAATCACAGTATGTTGGGAAAGCTGACCGTCAACGGTCGCCAGGACGGCTTTTTGTGCGAGGGCAAACCGTTCTTCTGGTTTGCCGATACGTGCTGGAGCGCATTTACGAGCATCGCCGAGGACGACTGGGACTACTACCTGACCCGCCGTGCCGAGCAGGGCATGAACGTGCTGCAGATCAACACGCTGCCGCAGTGGGATCGCTGCTGTCCCGATCTGGGCATTTGGCCCTATGCCAGCGAGGACGGCGTGCACTTTGATTGGTCCTGCCCCAACCAGGCGTATTGGGATCGTGCCGCCGCCATGTGCCGCGTGGCCGTCGAGCACGGCATTCGTCCGGCGCTCGTGCTCATGTGGTGCAACTACGTGCCCGGTACCTGGGGTGCCAAGATCGCCGAGCGTTGCGGTGCCGAGATTATGCCGCGTGAGGAGGTTCGCGCCCACGTTGCCCGCGTTGTCGAGAACCTGGGCGAGTTCGACCCTGTCTACGTGGTGACGGGTGATACCGATTTTGCCGGCGACGAGGCGATTGCCTATTACGAGGACGCGCTCGACGAGGTCGTCAAGCGTGCGCCCGAGGCGCTGCGCACCATGCATATCAACCGCGGCAATCGCACCATTCCGGCGCAGTATCTGGACCGTCTTGACTTTTACATGTTCCAACCCGGCCACAACTACGAGGGCCAGCCCGAGGCATGGCGTCTGCCGCAGGACTTTATCGCCAACTATCCCAAAAAGCCGATGGTCAACTCCGAGCCTTGCTACGAGCAGATGGGCGCGTCGCGCAACGTGTACTGGCGTTTTACCGCGCAGGATTGCCGTGCGAGCGTATGGTCGTCGATTCTTGCCGGTGCCAGTGCCGGCGTGACCTATGGCGCACACGGCGTGTGGAACTGGCAGACATCGCGCAGCCAGGGTTCGGTCCTGGGCGAGGGCTTTGACATGCCGTTCCGCTGGCAAGAGTGCCTGCAGTTTGCGGGCGTGTGGGACTTTGGCGCGATCGAGCATGTGCTTGCCGGCCTGGGTGCCACGGCTGCCGACGACGCGCTTGCCGTGGTACCGGCGCAGGAGCTTCTCGACGACGCGCGCGAGGCCATTCGCGTGGCGCGCGTTGGCGATCGCGTCGTCACGTACCTGCCGCGCACCACGGCGCTTACGTTTAAGCTCGATGGCGCGCGTGGCTGGACGGCGACGGTCCTCGACATGGAGGACAAGCGCATCGCAAAACTGCCCGTCCGTGACAACGGTGACGGCACCGTGCGCGTGGCGCAGCATCCCTTTGAGCACGACGCGCTGGTGATCCTGGCCCCCGGGCGCTAACGGCTCTTCTCCAGCATTTACTACTCCTACTCATTGGGGACAGACTTAAATGAGTGCCCAATGACTATCCGCAGAATGAGAGTGGATAATCTTCCGTTTTTGGCCTTCATACAGGCTCAAAGTGGGAGATTATCCACTCTCGTCATTTGATTGGCACTTGCACTCATTGGGGACGTACTTAAATGAGTGACAGTTGGGGACGCTCCTTGCCGGGCTGGAAGTCGCGCGTGCATCTTCTGGGTCATGCGGCTCAAAACCGGTGTATGCCGTGGGCTGTTGGGGTCAAATTGGCGGCATTTCGAGGATGGGTTCGATATTGGGACTGGTTCTCTAATAGAATAGATTTGCAGGCAATTAAACGACTGCGGGGGGGGTATTCATGAAAGGTATGGGAGACACGGCCGCGTACTTTCGTCGGGGCATTCGGGAGATTATATGCCTGGCGCTGTTCTATTTTACGTTTTTGGCTGGCGAGTACCTCTTCGACGTGCGTGTGGCCGAGTTTGTGCCGCCGAGTGAGGTCGTTGTCTACGAGAGCCTCATCATCGGTGCGAGCGTGATCGGCTTTTTTGTGCGTCCTATTCTGTACTATCGCCGCCCCCGTGTGATCGATACGACGAGCGACATCACGGGCGTGCTGCTGGTAGCGGCATTGCTGCTGATGATTATGGCGGTACAGTTTGGGGTGCTCATTGCCGGCGGTTTGATGGCATGCTGCACGCTGGGCTACTGCGGATCGACCGCCCACGCCAACTTTGCGCGGCGCTTTGCGCGGACGCCGTATTTGGCGCGCGCGGCGGCACTTTCGTATGGCCTGGGTGTTCTGGTGCAGGTACTCAACCATATGGTGATGCCCGCGGGGATTCCGCAACAGTTTGTTCTTGTTGCCTGTGCGGTTGTGCAGGTAGCGCTGCTCCACGACGCTCGTCGTGCCAAGCTGCGCGGTGAATCTGAGCCTGGGCTCGAGTCCGATATCGCCGAGCTTTCGGTGGATGCGTCGGAGTTTGGCGCCAAGTGGCAAGACGATTCTGAATCAACGGCGGCTTTTCGGCGCGCCGTGGTGCGTCTGACGGTCGCAATCGCCTGCCTTACCGGTGTGTTTGCCGCCCTCAATGCAGGGCTCACGACCTCGCAAGCCGCAGGGTCCGTTGACTTGGGCGATTGGTCGCGCTTGCTGATGGGCGTGAGCGCTCTGCTCGCCGGCGCCCTATTTGACCTGCACGATCGTTCGTATATGAACATCACCATGACTTGCACTGCCATGTTGTCCGCGCTTTCGTTCTTTGTCTTGCTCGTCGACGGCAATGGCGGCAATGCGCTTGCGGCCATTGCGATTTTCTATCTGGGTTCGGGCTTCTTCGTGGTGTTTTTCACGACGAAATTTGCTGCCATTTCGGTTTATGCGCACTGGTCGTATCTGTGGCCGTGCATGGGCCGTGTCATCAACAACGTTTGTGCGATGTTCGTGACGGCGCCGGCGGTGGCGATTGTTTCGAGCCAGAACGTGCTGCTGGCGGTGGGTGCCGGGCTCGTGCTGTTTGTGGGTATTGCGATTTCACTGCTGGGACAGTTTGGGCATAGGACCGATGACATTGCGGCGCTGAACGAGCTGGCGTTTGCTGCCGACGACCTTGATGATGGCTCCGTGTCTGCCCAAGGCGAGCCCGCCCCCACGGAGGTGCCGGAGCTCACGCTCGACGAGCGTCTCGATGCCTTCGTCGCTGCCTTTGAGCTTACGCAGCGCGAACGCGATATTTTGGAGGCCTTGGTCGCATCGAATGAGAGCGTTCAGGGCATCGCCGCAACGCTCTTCCTTTCGCGCTCCACGCTCTACCGGCATATCGCCTCGATCAACAAAAAGACCGGTGCCGCCTCGCGCGTGGCCCTCATCAACTTCTTCTGGTCCTGGTCGCCCCAAGACTAGCTCATTTGGGACGGGGCTTTTTTAGCTGTTTTGGGCCGCAGCGACCAGCAGGGGCGGGTCGCTGCGGCCCAAGTATTCTTGGTGATGGCACTGGTGGCGCTACAGCAGCTCGCCGTGGCGGGCGATGTAGCGGTGCTTGGCCAGCTGGGTGAGCGCGATGTAGGCGGCGACGATGCCGACGAGCAGCGCGAAGAAGCTCGGCGGCAGCGGCATGAGGCCCAGCGCATCGGCAATGGGGCTTGCCGGTAGCCAGGTGACGAGCGCCAGGCCCAGCACGGTGAGGACGCACAGCGCGGGTGCGGCGTGGTCGCGCGGGCTCGGCAGGCGCGGGGAGCGCAGCATGTGGATCACGAGCGTCTGCGACCACATGGACTCGACAAACCAGCCACTCTGGAAGAGCGCCGCAAAGGCTGCCATGCCCGTGACATTGCCCGCGGCGGCAAGCTCGGACCAGCTTGCGCCCACGGCGGCGGGGCACACCACAAAGAAGAGCGCGGCGAAGGTCACGATATCAAGCAGCGAGCTCACAGGGCCCAGCTCGAGCATAAAGCCCTTGATGGACGCGGCGTCCCAGGCGCGCGGACGGGCAGTCCAGGCGTCGTCGACGGTGTCCCACGGCAGCGCGATGCACACGATCTCGTAGACCAGCGACAGCAGCACCAACTGCAGAGCGCTCATGGGCAAGAATGGCAAGAACAGGCTCGCGACGGTCACGGACAGCACGTTGCCAAAGTTGGAGCTCACCGTGGTCTTGAGGTACTTGAGCAGGTTGCCGTAGGTGCGGCGGCCTTCGATGATGCCGCGCTCGAGCACGCCCAGGTCTTTCTGGAGCAAGATGATGTCGGCGGATTCCTTGGCGATGTCGACGGCGGAGTCGACCGAGATGCCGCAGTCGCTCGCACGCATGGCGGCGGCGTCGTTGATGCCATCGCCCATAAAGCCCACGGTGTGGCCGAGCAGCTCGCGCATGACACGCACCAGACGCGCCTTCTGCAGCGGCGAGAGCTTGGCGAAGAGGTGGGTGTTCTCGGCGCGCTCGGCAAGTTCGGCGTCATCGAGCGCATCGATCTCGGAGCCGAGCAAGACGTTGCTCGCGTCGATACCGATCTGTTCGCAGACGGTGGCGGCAACGCGGTCGTTGTCGCCGGTCAGGACCTTGACCGCCACACCCTTGGCCTCGAGCGTGGCGACGGCGCCCGCGGCACTCGCCTTGGGCGGATCGAGGAAGGCCAAAAAGCCCATCAACACCATGTCGCATTCGTCGGCGATGCCAAACTCGCCCACGCAGCGCGGATTGGTTTTCTGCGCCACGGCAATCACGCGCAGGCCCTCGGCGTTGAGCCCGGCGACCTGCTTGCGAATCTGGGCGAGCTTATCTTCGGTAAGCGGCTGGGCGGCGCCATCGACCTCGACAAAGGAGCAGATCTCGAGCATTTCCTCGGCAGCTCCCTTGGTGACCATCTGGGTTTTGCCCTGGGCGTCGGCGACAACTACGCTCAGGCGACGGCGCGAGAAATCGAAGGGCACCTCGTCGACCTTGGTATAGCGGTCGCGCAGGCTCTGGCCCAGCATAGAATCGGGCACGACGGTCGAGGGCGTCACATCGGCACGGTCGATGACGGCCAGGTCGATAAGGTTTTTGAGGCCGGTCTGGAAGAAGCTGTTCAAAAACGCATGGCGCAGCACGCGCGCATCCTCGTTGCCGTCGGTGTTGAGGTAGCGCTCGAGCACGATGCGGTCTTCGGTGAGGGTGCCGGTCTTGTCGCAGCACAGGACGTCCATCGCGCCGAGGTTTTGGATCGCCGGCAGCTCCTTGACGATAACCTGGCGGCGGGCGAGGTCCTTGGCGCCCTGCGACAGGCTCGTGGTCACGATGACGGGAAGCATCTGCGGCGTGATGCCCACGGCCACGCTCGTGGCGAACAACAGCGCATCGATGACGTTGCCCTTGGTGGCGGCGTTGATGGCAAAGACCGCCGGCGCCATAACGAGCATGAGGCGCACGAGCAGCATGGAGACGCTCGAGACGCCGCGGTCAAACGCGCTCTTCTCGCCGCGCCCGTTGAGCATCTTGGCGATGCCGCCCAGGTAGGTGTCCGAGCCGGTGGCAACGACAAGCGCCATGGCGGTGCCGTTTTGCACGGAGGTGCCGGTAAAGACGATGTTCTTGCAGGCAGACAGCGGCAACGCGGAGCTGTCGGCGCCCTCAATGACAGCTGCGGCAGAGGTCTTCTCGACGGCCTCGCTCTCGCCCGTGAGCGCGGACTCGATCACAAACAGGTCGCGCGCGGTGATGATGCGGGCATCGGCCGGCACCATATCGCCGGCAGAGAGACGGATCACATCGCCGGGGACGAGCTCGTCGAAGGGGATTTCGAGGCGCTCGTCGTCGCGCAGGGCGCAGCAGGTGTTAGAGACCAGGTCCTTGAGGGCCTCGGCCGCATTGCCGCTGCGGGCTTCCTGGATAAACTTCATGCCGCCCGATACCAGCAACATGATGCCGATGACGATGACCGTGGAGGGGTCGCGCTGCGGCTCGGGCACGGCGAGCACGTCGATGTAGAGCGAGACCAGCGCGAGCGCGGCGAGGATGCCGGCGAAGGGGTCAACGAATGCGTCGGCGATGCGGCGCACAAGCGTCTTGGTCGGCGCCTCGATGGTGTTGGGGCCGACGGCGTTCAGGCGCTCGGCGGCATGCTCGGCAGTGAGTCCGTCGGCCGTGGCGTCGAGCAGCACGAGGGCGTCCTCGGCGTTATGGGTGGCGGCGAATATGATGTTCTTGGACATGCCGGCGCGAGCGGCGGGGCGCGCCGTGCGGCGGCGCTTGGAGATGGCTTCGAGTACCGTGGCGGTTTTGAGCATCAGCATAGGGTCCTCCTTGTTGAAGGGAGTTAGCGTACGTGTCGTATTTGCTTCAAAAAACCTAGATGTCGCTCACGTCATACTCACGAACCACCACAAAGGGGACAGACACCTTTGTGGTGGTTTTGACGATCGGTTAGTGGCGCTTATGCGTGCGCGGAATCCTCGCGGCGTGCCGAGGGCGACATGCAGGTTTTTCGACTATGGCTGCCTTCCATGGCACACCCCCTTAAGGCCGGGCGCGGCGCGCTTTGGGTATCTCGTACCCGTTTTAATCCGCCCGTATTTTTGATGAGGGGGTTTGCCGTGTCAACCCCTTTGTTTGGAAAACCATTGCCCCTGACAAAGCCTTTACAGAACGCCGTGGCCTCAAAGCGCGCCCGCACCGACGCTTCGCCTGCGCTAAACTGGAAAGCACGTACGCAATTACGAGAGGAGCCCACATGGAGGCTTACAAGCAAGAGTTCATCAAGTTTATGGTCGAGTCCGACGTTCTTAAGTTCGGCAGCTTTACGCTCAAGAGCGGCCGTCAGTCCCCGTTCTTTATGAACGCCGGCGCTTACGTGACGGGCTACCAGCTCAAGAAGCTGGGCGAGTATTACGCCCAGGCAATCCACGATAACTTTGGCGACGACTTTGACGTGCTGTTTGGACCGGCCTACAAGGGTATTCCGCTGGCCGTCGTGACCGCAATTGCCTACCACGAGCTGTACGGCAAGGAGGTCAAGTACTGCTGCGATCGCAAGGAGGCCAAGGACCACGGCGCCGACAAGGGCAACCTGCTGGGCTACGAGCCCCAGGACGGCGACCGCGTGATTATGGTCGAGGACGTCACCACCAGCGGCAAGTCCATCGACGAGACCTATCCCAAGGTCAAGGCTGCTGCCGATGTCGAGATCAAGGGCCTGATTGTGTCCCTCAACCGCATGGAGGTCGGCAAGGGTGGCGTGACCACCGCGCAGAAGGAGATCGAGGCCAAGTACGGTTTCCCCGTCGCAAGCATCGTCTCCATGGCCGAGGTCGTCGAGACCCTCTACAACCACGAGATCGACGGCAAAGTCGTCATCGACGACGAGCTCAAGGCCGCTATCGACGCCTATTACGAGCAGTACGGAGCTCGTTAGTTACGGCGTTTTACCAAACGCCGTAACTGCTCGACGCTGCGCGGGCCGCATTTGGACAATCTGACGTTCAACTTCAAGGGCGCGACCAGAAGGTCAGCGCCCTTTCGTTTCACGTCACCTTGTCTCAAATGCGGCCCGCTCGCTGTCGTTGCCAAAACATCGGCGTTGCTGGGCCGGCACTTGGGGACGTTCCTTTTCTGCCGGCACCTGGGGACACTCCTGATGTGGTCGTTGGGGACGTTCTTAAATGACTACTCAGGATGAGCGTCCAAAAATCCGCGCTCGTTCGATTGGCGCATGTCTACGCAGCGTAGGTTGTCGAGCCTGGCCTTCAAATGGATACTGACTGTCGAACCGGTTCACTCCATTTCTTCAATTTGATCGGACAGCCCATGAACCAGACACGGCAAACCAATGCCTCCCATACTTTTTTGGCAGCGCATGCCATTAAGCAACTGCGCGAAGAGCGCGGCCTCACCCAGCGCGCCCTGGCGGAAAGCCTTGGCGTGACCGATAAAGCCGTCAGCAAGTGGGAATCCGGCCGCGGCCTTCCCGACATTTCCCTCGTTGAGCCTTTGGCCCAGAGACTCGGCATAAGCGTGGCTGAGCTTTTGGCTGGTGACATTCGGGCCAACGCCAACCGTGCAGGCAATATGCTCAAAGGCGTCTTTTACGTTTGCCCTATCTGCGGAAACGTTGTGCACGCGCTCGGAGAAGGCAGCTTTAGCTGCTGTGGCTCCACGATGTTTCCCCAGGAGGCCGAAGAGCCGGACGCGGACCACGCCTTTTCCATCGAGCGCATCGAGGACGATTGGTACGTCACGCTCGATCATCCCATGACCAAGGATCACTACATTAGCTTTGTGGCATATGCGACTATGGACGGCATCTGCTTTAAGAAGCTCTATCCAGAGCAATCGGTGCAGCCGCGCTTCCATATTACCGGGCGCGGCAGGATATATCTTTACTGCAACCAACACGGGCTCTTTACGTCGCTGACGCCTCGCAAATAACGGCTGTCTACCCGCCCTCCTCATGCGTTTCCCAGGGGACCCAAAATGAGCGTGGATAATCTCCCGGTTTTGGCCTGTGTGCGGGCTCAAAGTGGGAGATTATCCACGCTCGTTATCTGAGTGTCCAAAAATCCACGCTCGTCGTTACTTGAGCCCGGGCAGGCGGGTGTAGGGAAACGACCGCTCGAGGAACTCGGAACAGCGGGCGTAATCTTTGGCAAAGTAGCTGCTGTAGAGCGAATCGAGCACGTATTGCACGGCGATGTGGCTGGCGAACTGCGTGATGCGGTGCGTCATACTCTCGTGGTCGCTTACCGTGAGATAGGCGGCAAAGCCGGGGTGAATGCGGGCGCAGTACGGTGTGCCGATGACGATGACCGGGACGCGTCGACTGCTGAGGATCGGCAAGATCTCCCTGAGGTTGGGGGCAAGGCCGCTGTAGGAGATGACAATCGCCACATGGTCGGGGCCCGAGGCGAGCGCCGTACGCACCTGGGCTTCGACGCTGTCGTGGCACGTCGCGCTTTTACCGGCGGAAAGCAAGCGATCGCGGAACATTCCCGCTGGATACAGGTTATGCGAGCCCGTGTAGATGTCCACGGTGTCGGCGCGCATGACGAGCTTGGCGGCGTAGTCGAGCTGTGCGGGGTCGAGCAGTTCCTGCGTTTCGGCCAAGGTGGTCTGGTAGAGCCCCTCCATGCGCTCCATTACCTGTGCGGGGGTGGAGGTGGCATCGAAGGGAAAGTTGATGTCCACGTCACGCCGATTGCCCGCCTCGGTCGCCTGGCGGATGAGTTCGACCTTGAGGTCTTTGAATCCCTCGAGGCCGAGCTTTTTGCAAAAGCGGTGCACGCTCGCGACCGAAACGTTGGCGCACGCGGCAAATTCCTTAATGGAAAGCCCACGCACATCCTCGCCCATGGCGAGGGCCGTTTGCCCAAGTTGTTGCTCGGTGGGGGTGAGGCTTTTGCCCTGCGTGATCTTTCGCCTGATATCCATATGGCTCCTATGCGTTTGCGTCGCGATAAACCAATCATAACGATAAATAAAACGTTCGGCTTGGCTGGGAGTTTTGGTCCGCCGGTCTATGAACGACGGACCGCTCGACGCCGTGCGGGCTCAACATAGGGGCGCTGTCCTTGTTGGGCCGTTTGCGCCCGGGGCGTTACCCGAGCACGCGTACGGGGCCCAAGAGGCCGCTGGGCTCGAAGGGCTCGGTCATGCCGAATATGTCGGGGACGGCGTGATCGAGGGTGTTGATGATATCGATCGTAAGCGCGTGCTCACCGGCCAAAAGCGCGCCGGCCTCAAAGCGGTAAGGCGGACAGATGCGCGTGCCGAGGGATTTGCCGTCGAGGGTGACGGTTGCGGTCTCAAAGACCTCGCCAAGGTCGATGACGGTGCGGGTGGCCGCTTCGCTCAGGACAAAGGAAGCCTGGTAGCGGAACGTGCCGGCCTTGCCGGGGAACTCGGCTGAGGAAAGGTCGTGCAGGTCTGCAAGCTCAACAGACTCGCCAAAGGCATCGGTACCAGGGGCAGAAAAGGCAACCGCCCAGGGCCTGTCGATGCATGCGGCTTCGTCTCCAGCGATTGCCGCGCCGGCGGAACCTGTAGCCCCAAGGACCACGATGCAGCTCTCGTAGGGAGCCAGCTCGAGCGTGCCGTCAAAGGCGGCGGGCTCGGTGCCGTTGAGCAGGTCGAGGCGCGCGCCTGCAACGGGTGTGCCGTCGGCAAGCGCAATCTGAGTGGAGATGCCCTGCTTGGGATGCTCGTTGACGAGCATCAGATAGGTCTCGCCCGCCCGCTCGTAGCGCAGTGCGCGCAGCCAGGGCTGGGGCTCGGCGCAAACCACGGTCTGCATGCCGGTATTGGCAAGTGTGTCTGCGAGCTCGGTGGTCGCCAGGAGCTTGATGCCGGCGAGCGCGGTTGCATCCAGGGAGGCAAAGCCCTCGCGGCCTGCAGTGTCACCGTCGTAGCGCTTGTTCGGCAACTCATCCAGCGCGTACACGGCAACACCTGCGGCTGCGGCGCGCGCGGCAAAGTCGAGCACGGCTCCGCCGACAAACTCGGCTCCGGGCATCACCAGGCAGCGGTATGCCTGGCCGTTCACGCTAAAGCCGCTACCGTCTGCTCCGTCTGCGGCAATTTCAACGGCATAGCGCCCTGCGTCCTCAAATGCCTCTGCCGGCACGATGTCAAGGTCGATCTGCGCGCGCATAAGCTCGGAGGCGGCATGCTGCATAAAGTTCGCCTCGCCTGCCCACTCGGCGTCCGCATGGTAGAGAAGCGCCACCGGGGTCGTTGCGCGCCCGCCGCTCAGCAGGCTCGCCGTACGGTTCATGTAGCTCATGAGCTGCCCAAAGTGTGCAAACTGGGGGTTTTGGCCATGCGCATAGAAATGCGGCGGGCAGTCCCAGTCGGGGAAGGCGGCCATGCTAAAGGCATGCGGCACAAACCAATTGACGCCGCGCACCAAAAAATGATCGGCGATCCACTTCATCTCGCGTAGGCCTTCGTGCCATCCAAATGCGCCAAAGACCTCGGCCATGCAGCGCCCCTGCTTTTTGGGATCGAGGTGTGCCGCCGAGGAGCCCAGCTTGGGCAGCACGTAGTTATAGAACTCGAGGTCCCACACGCCGCGTCCGTAGCTGTGAAGGCCGCGGTCCATGCCAGGCACCAGCTGGTTGATCACGATGTCGACGCCCGCCATGTCCTGACCGCCCACGGCGCGGAAGTAGTGCCCGGCGCCCACGCCCAGGCGCGCGTGGCAGTCCTTGTCCTCGATAACGTGGCCGATGTACTGCACGCCGCGCGCGCGGCACCAGTCTCCGAGCTGGTCGCAGAAGCACTCCTTATAGAGGGTGCTCGCGATGTCCATATAGACGTGGCGTACGTGCGCGCCGGCCGGCTCGCGGTCCCACAGGTGCGGGAGCTCGGCCAGGTAGTGCTCGCCCAGTGCCGCGCGCAGGCGACGCTCAAGCTCGGCCGACCAGGGCAGGGGCGCGGTGGCCTTGCCGATGAGCGTGTCCGAGATGCCATCGGGGCCCGTGGTGCCCTTCTCGTTGGCAAAGCCGGGCTCATCGGAGAAAAAGCCCAGGATCGTCTTGCCAAACTCATCGCCCAGATGCTCAAAATGCGGCTCGTAGACAGCATCGATGAGCTGCGCCACCGAGGCGCGGTCGACCATATTGATGTAGTCCTCGTTGTAGGAGGTCTTGCCGCTCGTGAACATCACGCATGCCTGCGTGAGGCCCGCGGGTGCATCGAAGACCAGGCGGCTGGGGTTGCCGTCTGCATCGTCGATTACTCGGTAAGCGACGTCGACGGGGCTGCCGTCCTGCATAAATGTCACGCCGTAGAAGCGTTCCGTTTTGTCGAGCATGTTGGCGAGCGCGATGCTCGCGGCGGACGTGGGGCCCACGATG
This sequence comes from uncultured Collinsella sp., assembly GCA_959599615.1. Lineage (GTDB taxonomy): Bacteria > Actinomycetota > Coriobacteriia > Coriobacteriales > Coriobacteriaceae > Collinsella. The sequence continues at coordinate 39,892 of CAUGKA010000001.1, forward strand.
TCGAACGTGCGGTGCGTGAGCACGATCTTGCGGAGCTCGGGCACGGCCTCCTTGACGGCGCCGTTGGCAAAGCCCGTGGGGAAGTGCGCGTCGTCCAAGATCCAGAGCTTAAGGCCTAGCTGCTTGCACTCGTCAATGACAAAGCGCAAGTCGCGCCACCAGCCCTCGCCGCAAAAATCGGGGTGTGGGCGGCTTTCGAGACAGACCTCGTGGATGTCGGCGCCGGCGATCTTTTCCAGATACTCGGCAATGATCTTATGGCTCTCGCCCTTCATCCACAAAAACGGAAGCACGTGGTTGTCGTATGTGCCCTCGAGCACCTGCTGATAGTACGCGGTCATGGATCCTCCTTGGCTCGATCGGTCTGCTGCATAGCACAGATTATGGACGCGTCGGCGCGTTCTGCTAATATCTGAATCACGACGAACTATGACCAAATCAACGATTGGCAAGCCATGGAGATCGACGAGCTCGAGCGTAGGCTCAACGAACTGAGCGCCAGTGAGATCGCTTATAAAGACGGCATGGCATTTGATTGGTCGATTATGACCGAGCATGTCGAAATCGACGGATGCCCAGTGCGCAAGATTGGGCAGCCAGGGTTTGCCTATGCCCAGCCCGGCATGCCGCGTGGCCTGACGATAAGGAAAAACTCGCGCTTTAATGCAGTTCCCGAGCACGTGCATGATTACGTGGAGATGAGCTATGTGTATCGCGGGCGCTGCCCGCAGACGGTGGCGGGGGAGAGGCTCGAGTTGCGCCGCAACGAGGTGCTTTTGCTCGACGCCCTCTGCCCGCATGCCGTGGCGGCGCTTGGTGAGGACGACATCATGCTAAGCATGACCGTTTCACGCTCTTTTTTGCGCCGGAGTCTCGAGTCGAGCCTCTCGCGCGAGAGCGCGGTCTCGCGGTTTTTGTTCAACGCGCTCAACAGCGAGACGGACCATCGGGGCCATGTCCGTTTTCATTGCGGCGAGAGCCGTCGGATTCGGCGCTACATGCAGGAGATGCTCTGTGAGCTGTACGACCCGAGCCCCAACGGCCCCGAGATCGTCCTGCGTCTGTTTCAGCTGTTTTTGGCCGAGCTCATGGATTGCTACGAGCGCGAGCTGGTGCGCGGCGCGGCGGACGGCGCGGCGGGGCCCACTGCCCTGGTGACGGGAATGCTTGGCTATATCGATCGCGAATTCGCTGCATGCTCCCTCGAGGGGATGGCGGCGGAGTTTGGCTTGAGCCCTAATTATGCGACGGCGCTCCTCAAGCGACATGTGGGCAAGACCTTTAGGCAGCTTGTGCAGGAGCGACGCCTGGTGCGTGCGGCCGAGCTTCTGCGCGGTGGCGCCACGGCCGGGGCGGCTGCGCATGCGGTGGGCTATGAAAACATGAGCTTCTTCTACCGTAAGTTTCACGACAAGTATGGATGCACCCCCGCGGCATACCGCCGGTAAGCGCGGGGCGGATCGTCTTCGCTCCTTCGGTGTCAAAAAGTTTCAGCTGCAGCGCTGTTGCAGCGCGCGTCTGCGAAAAGAAGTGTCCAAATCGGCGCCTTCGCCCTGGCCTGGAGCGACTCGGCGGCATACTCGTTTCATCAGCAACACGCATGAGCGAGGAGGCACTTATGGGATTCCCCGAGGGTTTCTATTGGGGCGGCGCCACGGCCGCCAATCAGTTTGAGGGCGCTTGGAACGTTGACGGCCGCGGTCCGTCGGTCGACGACCACTTCTTGGGTGGCAGCTACAAGGAGCCGCGTCAGATTACGATCGACATCGACCCCGACCGCTTCTATCCCAATCATGACGGTATCGACTTCTACCATCACTACGAGGAGGACATCGCGCTGTTCGCCGAGATGGGCTTTACCATGTTCCGCATGTCCATCTCTTGGAGCCGTATCTTCCCCAACGGCGACGACGCCGAGCCCAACGAGGCCGGCCTCGCCTTCTACGATCGCGTTTTCGACTGCCTGCGTGCTCACAATATCGAGCCGCTCGTGACCCTGTCGCACTACGAGATGCCCTATCATCTGGTCGAGAAATACAACGGCTGGGCGAGCCGCGAGCTCATCGGCTTCTTTGAGAAGTACTGCCAGACCGTCTTCGACCGTTACCAGGACAAGGTCAAGTTCTGGCTCACCTTCAACGAGATCAACTGCGGCACCCAGGACATGGGTAACCTCTTTGAGACCAGCATGATCCAGGGCTTTGAGGGTCCGGCTTCAGCGGTCCACGCCACGCCGCAGGCCCGTATGCAGGCCCTGCATCACCAGTTCGTGGCCAGCGGTCGCGTCGTGCGCTACGCCCACGAGCACTACCCGCAGTTCAAGATGGGCAACATGGACTGCTTTATCCTGTCCTATGCCGCCACGTGCGACCCGGCCGACGTCCTTGCCACCCAGCAGGAGATGAACACCATGAACTGGTACTGCTCCGACGTGCAGGTGCGCGGCAAGTACCCGTTCTACGCCAAGCGCTTCTGGGCCGAGAACGGCATCGAGCTTAACATCGCCGACGGCGACCTGCAGGACATCGCCGACGGCAAGGTCGACTTCTACACCTTTAGCTACTACATGTCGGGCACTGTGGGCACCCACAAGGACCACGAGATGACCGAGGGCAACATGACCTTTGGCGGCAAGAACCCCTATCTGGAGTCCACCGACTGGGGCTGGCAGATCGATCCGCTGGGCCTGCGCATCGCCCTCAACGAGATTTACGCCCGCTACGAGATTCCGCTGATGGTGGTCGAGAACGGTATGGGCGCTTACGACGAGGTCGAGGAGGACGGCTCCATCCACGATCCGTACCGCATCGCCTACCTGCGTAGCCACATCAAGGCCATGGGCGAGGCCATTGCCGACGGCGTCGACCTGATCGCCTACACCTGGTGGGGCCCCATCGACCTGGTTTCCGCCGGCACCGGCGAGATGCGCAAGCGCTATGGCTTCATCCACGTCGATAAGTACGACGACGGCACCGGTACCTACGAGCGCCGCCGCAAGGACAGCTTCTACGCCTACCAGAAGATCATCAAGTCCAACGGTGCCGAGGGTCTGGATTAATCGACAATATGAGTGCCACTGGGGAAAAGGTTTTGGGAAGTGCCTGGGAGGGCTTGCGATTCGAGCCCTCACCTTAGCATTTGAACCATTTGGCACTATAATCACCATAGGCATGCGCAAAACGTTGCGCTTAATCAAGAGGAGAAATCGTATGGGTCTGTTTGACATGTTCAAGAAGAAGGCTGAGCCCGCGGCTGCCGCTGCTCCGTCCTCCATCTCTGCTTCTGCCGGCGCCGACGTGCTGTGCTCACCCGTCAAGGGCAAGGTCATCAAGATGGCCGACGTGCCCGATCCCGTCTTTGGCGGCGAGGTCCTGGGCAAGGGCTGCGCCGTGTGGCCCGAGGACGATCTGGTCTACGCTCCCTGCGACGGCAAGGTGACCGTCACCATGGGTCACGCCGTGGGCCTGCAGTCCGATAGCGGCATCGAGGTTCTGGTGCATGTTGGCGTCGATACCGTCAACATGAACGGCGACGGCTTCGAGGGCTTCGTCAAGGCCGACGACGTCGTTAAGGCTGGCCAGCCCATGCTCAAGATCGACCGCGCCAAGATCGCTGCTGCCGGTTACAAGGACTGCGTCGTGGTGGCCGTGTCCAACACCGCCGAGTTTGCCGATGTCGAACTCGCCGTCGAGGCCGACTCCGCTGTCGCCGCCGGTGACGCCATCGTTAAGGTCGTCCGCAAGTAAACTGCGGCAACATAAGGATGTGCAAAGGTGGTCGGGTTGTCTGGCCACCTTTTTTATTGCACCGCGGGGAAGCGTTTTATTGCACGTTGGGCGGGCTTGCAAACCGTTCGGACGCTAAAACGAACCGACAGCGCCTTCGTGCCGTCGAGGGTGTTCATAAGCGGATAGTATGGGCTTACTTATTACAACGTGCGCCGCGTCTGGGAAGCGCGGTGCCGCTCATTGGGAGGAACAACATGAAAAAGAAGCTGCTGCTTGCGCCCCTCATGGCCGTTTTGGTTGCATGCGTGGTCGTGCTTTCCGGTTGTGGAGGCCCTTCGATCGAGGAACTCATCACCGAGGATCTTACGACTCAGTTTGACGAGGTCAAGAACGGTGGCGACGAGTTCCTTTCTGGTCTGGAGGAGGCTTCGGGCGACGAGTTCGAGCAGCTGGGTATCGATCCCAAGGAGTATGCCAAGACCTATCTCGAAGGCTTTGACTACGAGATCGGCGACGTGACGGTCGACGAGGACAAGGGTGTCGCGACCGCCGAGGTCTCCATCACCTGCAAGTCCATGAACAAGATCGTCGAGGACTTCTCCACCCAGTATCAGGAGAAGGTCGCCGCGCTTGACACGGTTCCTTCCGATGACGAGCTGTACAAGATGGCAGGTCAGGTTATGGTCGATGTGACCAAGGCAACCGAGCCCAGGAAGACCACGGTTATCTTCAAGTACACCTGCAACGACGACGGCGAGTGGTCTGCCGACGATTCCGCAACCAACGAGATGATGAATGCCATGATGAGCTAGGGGAGTTACGCGGTAGTTCGTTACGGCGTTTTACCAAACGCCGTAACTGCCCGACGCTGCGCGCCGCCCAGGACGACAATTTGTCATTCAAAAGGCGAGGCATGACCCGAAGGTCTATGCCTCGCCTTTTTCATGCCAACTTGTTCGTCCTGGACGTCGCTCGCTGTCCGTCCTCTACCCGTGACGTTACCATCGCTGGAGTAGTCATTGGGAAGGCGGTGCTTGGGGACGTTCCTTTCCTGCCGGCAGTTGGGGACACTCCTTGTGCCGGCGTTGCATCGCGAACGCTCGGGAAAATGCGGCCCGGTTTTTGGCCGAATAGTGGGTCGCGGTTTCCGGATGAGGCGGGTTGCGGAAAGTGCGACCCGGAATATAGCTCCAAAACGGGACACAGTTTCCCCGACGCGCCTCAAACGGAAAGCGCATCCCATTCCGGAGCTCCAAAACGGGATGCGCTTTCCTTGCGGAAGAATTGTCGCAGCCGCATGGAGCGGCGGCTTCGTTACTCGCCTAGAATCAGCGCCGCGAGCTCTGCCTGGCTGTCCACCACGTAGTCGGCGCCGGCGGCTTCCAGCTCTGCGCGGCCGCGGAAGCCCCAGCTGACGCCCGCGCTCTTAAGGCCGGCGTTATGACCGGTCAGGATATCGACATTGGAATCGCCCACGTAGAGCGTGGTCGCCGGGTCGGCGCCCAGCGCTTCCATCACATGCAGCGTGACGGGCGCCTCGGGCTTGGGCGGAAAAGCGTCGACACGGCCCTGGACCAGCGCAAAGCGGTCGGGGCCAAAGTACTTCTCGATAAGCGGGGCCGCCGAAATGTGGTCCTTGTTGGTGAGCACGGCAAGCTGGATGCCCGCGGCGCGCAGGCGGTCGAGCATCTCGATTGTGCCGGCATAGGGGGCGGTGTGGTCCTCCTTGTGCTCGCCGTAGTAAGCCCTAAACTCGGCAAGCGTCTGCTCAAAGGCGCGCCCGTCGCCCGCATACTCGGCGGGCATAAAGCGCTCGACCAGCTTGAGCATGCCGTTTCCCACCTTATAGCGGTATTCGTCAACGGCAAACGTAGGCCAGCCGTGCGTCTCGCAGGTATGGTTGCTAGCGGCCGCCAGGTCCTCGAGCGTGTTGAGGATGGTGCCATCCAGATCAAAGATCACATGGGAAAAAGCTGCTGCCATGAAAGCTCCCGTCATTGGGTTTAAAAACGCACCTCATAATACTGGGCTTACGCATCGGGCTTGTTTGGAATCTGAACATCTTCAAGGGATATCGAGCTGCATCGCGCCGTCTGCGAGAATGTGCCGCTAGCAAATCCTCGGCAGCTGCTCTCCCACGAGCATGTCGAGAATACGGGTCGATCCCCAGCCGGTGCGTACGCGCACGGCGGGGCGGGCGTCCTCGGCAAGCGGCAGCACGCGACCGATGATGGCGGCATTCTCGCCGTAGCGGGCGGCGCGCATGGCCGCCAGCGCGGCATCGGCCTGCTCGGCCGGCACCACGGCGACCATCTTGCCCTCGTTTGCCACCTGCAGCACATCGTAGCCGAGCATCTCACATGCCGCCTGCACGTCGGGGCGCACGGGCACGGCATCCTCGTCGATCTCCATGGCGACGCCGCTGGCCTGGGCAAACTCGTTGAGCGTGGATGCCAGGCCGCCGCGCGTGGGGTCACGGAAGCAGCGGGTATCGGGGGCGGCGGCGAGCACATCGGCAATCAGATGATTGAGCGGCGCAGCGTCGCTTTCGATGTTGCTCGAAAACGCCAAGCCCTCGCGCTGGCTCATGATGGCGATGCCGTGGTCGCCTAGCGTACCCGATACCAGGATGGCGTCGCCGGGCCGACAGTTTGCACCGCTGAGCGCTACGCCCGCGGGCACCTCGCCCACGCCGGCGGTATTGATGTAGACGCCGTCGGCACCGCCACGCTCGACCACCTTGGTGTCGCCGGTGATTATGGACACGCCCGCCTCGCGCGCCGTTTCGGCCATGGTCTGCACAATCTGGCGCAGCTTGTCCATGGGATAGCCCTCTTCGAGGATAAAGCCGCATGAGAGGTAGCGCACGTTAGCGCCCGAGGTCGCGACGTCGTTGACGGTTCCGCATACGGCGAGTCGGCCGATATTGCCGCCGGGGAAGAACTGCGGCGTTACCACAAAGCTGTCGGTCGACATGGCGATTCGCCCGCTTGCGGGCAGTACGGCGACACCGGCATCGTTGCCCGCAAGCAGCTCGGGCGACCCAAAGGCATCCAGAAAGACCTCATCGATAATGCGTTTCATCATCTGGCCGCCGGAGCCGTGGCCCAGCAGGACGGTGCTATCGGTAACGCTATGGGACATATCGAAAACTCCAATCGTGGGTGGTGCCGGTACGCGGGGGCGTCCGGGCTAGTCGCGGTATCTAAAGTACGCCGCGCAGCTGCCTTCGGAGCTCACCATGCAGGGGCCGACGGGGTGTTCGGGCGTGCAGGTGCGGCCAAACAACGGGCAGTCGCTCGGCGTGATGGCACCGCGCAGCACGTCGCCGCAGCGGCATCCGCGTGGCTCGACCGCCGGTTCAATGGGCACGTCAAAGCGGGCGCCGGCATCAAAACGCGCGAATTCTGGTCGGATGGAAAGACCCGAAGCCGCAATCGGTCCCAGTCCGCGCCACGTGGTGTCGCACGGCTCAAACACCTGCTCGACCAGCTGGCGCGCTACGGGATTGCCGTCTGCATTGACGCCACGGCGGTAGGCGTTGTCGATTGCGGGCCTGTGCTCGACAACCATCTGGACCAGCATGCAGATGCCCTGCAAGATATCGACCGGCTCAAACCCGGTGACTACGCCGGGGGTCTCGAACTCATCGACCAAAAACCTAAAGGGTGCCAGGCCCGTGATGGTAGCGACGTGACCAGGCAGGATAAAGCCGTCGATGGTCGTTTCGGGGTCGTTGGAGATCGCACGCAGAGCCGGCGGCGTGGTCTTGTGAGCACAGTAGACCGAGAAGTTCTGGAGCTCGCGCGCGTCGGCCTCTAGGATGGCGGCGGCAATGGTGGGCGTTGTGGTCTCAAAGCCGACGCCCATAAAGATAACCGGGCGTTCGGGATTTTGCTCAGCAATGTTGAGTGCGTCGAGCGGAGAGTAGACGATGCGGATGTCGCGTCCCGCCGCCTTTTGCGCGGCAAGCGAGGTGGACGATCCTGGCACGCGCATCATGTCGCCAAAGGTGGTGATGATGGCGCCGTCCATCTTGGCGAGCGCGATTGCATGGTCGATATCGCGGTTGGCGGTAACGCAGACGGGGCAACCCGGACCGCTCAGCAGTTTGAGCCCGGCAGGCATAATGGAGCGAAAGCCATAGCGCCCGATGTTCACGGTATGCGTGCCGCAGACTTCCATAAGGTTGATGCTGCGGCTGCCGACAAGCGCATGAATACGATCGATGAGCTCGCGAGCCAGCCTGGGGTCGCGAAATGCCGAAAAGTCGATACCGGAGCGCGCCGGCTGTCCGGCCGCCACTAGTATGCCTCGGCCGGATTGCTGGCCAGTTGGTCTTCTTCGGCCAGTTCGGTCATGGCGTTAACGAGCTCGAGCGTTTCTTGCGCTTCCTGCTCGTCGACGATCTGGATGCCAAAGCCGGCGTGTACGAGAATATAGTCGCCAACCTGCGCCGTCGGTACGAGACGCAGCGAAATGGGGCGCTCGATGCCCATCATGTCGACGGTCGCCTTAAGGTCGTCGTCGCGTTTGACCACTTTACCGGGAACGGCAAGGCACATAATGTTCCCCTTTTATACGTTTTGCGCTGGATAGGCGCCTAATTACCCATCAGTTGATGGTAGCGCTCGCGGGAGTCACGAGCAAACGCGTTACACCTGTGAGACGGCGGCGCGCAGGCTGGCAAAACAGCCTATCGCAACGCCGTCTGCGCGAGGCGAGCGCGAGCGATGGCGGCCTGACCGTAGGCGATGCAGCCGTCGTTGGCGGGTACAGCGTGGGGGACCAAGACGGCAAGACCGGCGTCTTTGAGTTCGTGGGTAAGGAGCTGAAGCAAAAGCCGGTTCATGAACACACCGCCCGAGAGCGCGACGGTGTCGAGGTCTTCACGGACGCAGATCTCGCTTGCGATGCGGGCCGACGCGCGTGCGATGGTGACATGGAAGTCGAGCGCGAGCTTGCCGGCGGGCACGCCGGTCCTGATTCCCTCCAAAAGCGCCTCAAAAAGCGGTCTGGAGTTCAGAACATGGAAGTCGTCCGGACGGGATGATTCGGTTACGGAAAAGCTGGCCATATTGCCGGTGGGGCAGGCACTTTCACTGCTGAACGCGCGCCAGGCGGCGGCTTCGAGTTCTATGGCAGGCTCGCCCTCGTAGGTTGCCTTGTCGCAGATGCCCAGAATTGCTGCCGCGGCATCAAAGAGACGCCCCATGCTGCTGGTGCGCGGGCTGTTGATGCCGTGCTCGATCATGGTGGCTGTCACGCTGCGCGTTTGCTCGTCGAGGCTGCCCAAAAGCCGAGCGGCGCCTGGGTGCTCGAGCAGACCGAGCTCACTGAGCAGGGCAAAGGCGTTGCGGCGGGCGTCGCGCACGGAGGCCGCCCCGCCGGGGAGCGCCCAGGTGAGTAAATGCGCGGCGCGCTCAAAGCCGCCAAGGCCGGCAACAAGAAACTCGCCGCCCCAAATGGTCCCATCGGTGCCGGCGCCGGTGCCGTCAAAGGCGATGCCAAGGACACGCGCGTCGGTTGTAAGCTGGCCCGCGGCGATGGCCTCGGCCATTACGCTCGCGATATGCGCATGATGGTGCTGCACCTCGACGAGCGGCAGATTGTGCTCCCGTGCCTGCTCGCGCGCCCACTGGCTCGATAGATAGCTGGGGTGCAAATCGCAGGCCAAGGCGGCGGGCGCCAAGTCAAAGAGATCTTCCAAGCGCGTGCGCGCGGCGTTCCAGGCATCGAAGGTCTCGCCGTTTTCAACATCGCCGATATGCTGCGACACAAAACAGGTTGCCTCGCCGTTCGTCCCTTCACGCGTGAGCGCAATCGTGGCCTTTTGTTGTGGCCCGCAGGCGAGCACGCAGGACGGAGCGCCGTCGAGCGCCGGCAACGGCAACGGCTGGGGTGCATATCCGCGAGCGCGGCGCACGGGCATAACGGCGCCGTCGACCACGCGCACTACAGAGTCGTCGTAGCGCGAGAGGATCGCGCGGTCGTTGCCGAGCAACGCATCGGCGATGCCGGCGGCAACGAGGTGTTCCCAGGCAAGATCGTCGTCGGTTTCTATGGGTTCTTCGCTCAGGTTTCCGCTGGTCATGACGAGCGCGTGCATACCGCAGGCTTCTGCCGCGGCAAGCAACAGATGTTGAAGCGGCGTATAGGGGAGCATGATGCCGAGCTCTGGAAGGTCGTGCGCGACGGACGGCGCGAGCGCGAGGGCGTCGGGGGAGCCGCCGCTCTCGCAAGCAGCACGTCGGCGCAGCAGCACAATGGGGCGAATGCTGCCGGCCAGCAAGCCGCGCTCAACGTCGCTGACATGGCATAGGCGTTCAACGTCGGCAAGGTCGCGCATCATGACGGCAAGTGGTTTGTTGCTGCGGCGTTTGCGACGGCGCAGCTCGGCCACCGCCTGCTCGCTGGCGGCGTCACAGGCTAGATGAAATCCGCCCAGGCCCTTGATGGCGACGATGCCACCGCTGGCCAGCAGCTCAACGCAGCGCTCGATAATGGCGTCGCTGGCCTCGCGTGTGGTGCCGACTGCCGGTGTCGCGGACGAATTCCCGCACGCATCGCCGTTCACAGCCTCGCGCCACGTAATATGCGGCCCGCAATCAAAGCAGGCATCGGGTTGCGCGTGAAAACGCCGGTCGAGTGGGTCGGCATACTCCGCGGCACACTTGGGACACATGGGAAAACAATCCATCGACGTGGCCGCTCGGTCATAAGGCAACGATCGGATGATGGTAAAGCGTGGGCCGCAGTTAGTGCAGTTGATAAAGGGGTAGTGATAGCGTCGGTCGGCGGGATCGAACAACTCGCGCAGACAATCGTCACAGGTAGCGATATCGGGCGAGACGAGCGTCGTGTGCGCGGTCTGGTCCTGCGATGCCACAATGCGAAAGCCCTGCTCATCGGCAGCACTCCAACCGCCAGGCCCCAAGTCCACAACCTCGACATGCTCAACGCGGGCTGCCGCAGGCGCATGCTCAGAAAGCGCGGCAACAAAAGCATCGAGCGCATCGGCCGGAGCGTGCGCCTCAATATGTACGCCGTCGCCCGCGTTGAGCACCCATCCGCAAATGCCATGCGCCATGGCCTCGCGATACACAAACGGCCGCATGCCAACGCCCTGCACAATGCCCGTTACATGAATATGCACATGTCGCATGTGACACCCCTCATCAAAACCGACCAAATAGGGACAGGTGCGCTACAGTCCCAGGCTCTGCTTGGTGGCGGCGCACGTGAGCTCGCCGTGCTTAACGCCGCGCAGGCCCAGCAGACGGTCGGCCAGCTCGTAGACGCGCTCGCCGCGACCCTTGAGCGCCAGAATCTCTAAGCAGTTGTGGTGATCCAGATGCACGTGCATGGTCGATACGATCTCGTCGGTGTAGTCGTGCTGCACTTCGTCCAGACGGCGCGTCAGGTCGCCGGTATGGTGGTCGTAGATCATGGTGAGCGACCCGATAACATGCTCATCGGGCGTGCGCATCTGCTCCTTGGCGATCGAGGCGCGAATCAGGTCGCGCACGGCCTCGGAGCGGTTGGCCACGTCGCCGCGGCGCGCGATCTGTTCGTCAAAACGGCGCAGCAGGTCGTCCGGTGCGGTAACCGAAAAGCGGACCAGCTCGGAGCCGGAGCCACTACAGTGGCAGTCTGCGTCACCGTCCGCCCCGTGCGGATGCTCGTGCTCGTACCCGCAGCCGTGCTCGTGTTCGGCCACGTTACACCAGCTTCACGGAGCCGACGGAGTTGTGGTCGGCCTCGATGGCCTCTTCGTAGCTCTCGAGTGCGTCGTGGGCCTCGTGCAGCGCGGCCATGGCTGCCTCGAGCTTGGCGCCGATGCGCTCCATGTCAAAATTCTCGGTCGCATGCAGCAACTGATGGCTCCACTCGTGAGCGAGCTCGATGGTGTCGTCGACCTGCTTGACGCTCATGGCAAGCTGGCTCATGTTCATTCCGACGTCATGCATAGGAATCTCCTTTTGTACGGGTCTGATCAGTGGTTCAGATTCTACTACGGAGGGCTCCCGCGCCCACCGCTGTATGCCAGTTGTCCTACGGTGCCAGTGAAGCAAGCGGCGCGACTACGACACCGTCTTCCCGTCGGTAGGCAGTTGCGGTTCCAGTGAGAACGAGCAAGAAGGACGCTTCGCCCTGGTGGGTCGCATCGATTTTAGATGCGAGTTTCTTGAGATTGGCGGCAGCGGCGTCTATAGACTTTGAGCCAAGCTTGACCTCAACCAGAGCGTACCTGCCGTCATCTAGCACGAGAACCGCATCGGCTTCAAGGTCGGTCTTGTCCCGATAGTGGTAAACCTTGCCGCCAAGCAGATCCATATAGGTGCGCAGGTCACGGATGCACATCGATTCAAACAGAAGCCCAAATGTTTCAAAATCCTCTAGGAGCTTTTGAGGCGTTGCCCCCAGGGCTGCGACCGCAAGCGATGGATCGCAGAAATGGCGCGTCGGACTCGTCCGTACGGCGGTTTTTGAGCGGAGCCGCGGGGCCCATGCCTCGAGATCTTCGAAAACGCAGGAGCGGGTCAAGGCGTCGACATATTCAGAAACGGTATTTCTTGAGGGAGGTTCTCCTTGCATGTCAGCAGCGATTGTGGCGAGCGATGCCTCTGTCGAGATATTGCGAGCGTAGCTTCGAATAATCTGGGCCATCCAAGTCTTATTTCTCCGCAGTCCATCAATCTCGTCGATATCGGAATCAAGCAGTTCCGAGATGTAATCAGGGGCCATGGATAGCGCAATCCCATGGTTTGGCTCGGTAACCGCTTCAGGCCAACCTCCTCGGCAAAGTGAGTAGACGATACGTTCGATATCGAAGTCGACCATATCGGCAACATCGGTGTTTCCATCAAACAGGCTTGCCAGCGAAACTGATCCTGTTGACTCGCGTGATTCAAAAAGTGACATCGGGCGCATGTTTATACGTGCTATGCGGCCGACTCCTGAGTGTGCCGGCATTTCGCTTGCCCGAGGCGTTGCGGAGCCGGTGAGGATAAACCTGCCTCGTCCTTTGCCGCGGTCGATCGCGAACCTTACGGCGTCCCAAAGCTGTGGGGCCATTTGCCATTCATCGATGAGGCGTGGCTCATCTCCTTTGAGCAGGAGAGAGGGCTTCGAATCGGCAAGCTGGATGTAGCTCGGACCGTTATCGGGGTCTTGCATGTAGATGCTGCTTGCGGCTGCCTGTTCAGCCGTTGCGGTCTTGCCGCACCATTTTGGCCCTTTGATTTGGACAGCCCCAGAAGATTTTAGTTTTCTGGCGAGCACTTTGTCCGCGACTCGTGGTAAATAACCGTGTTGAATTGGACCCATGTCACCCTCCTTGCTAGCAGGGTATTATACCGTTGATTTGTGCAAGTTGGACGATTCAGATTGTGCAAGTTGGACGATTCAGATTGTGCAAGTTGGACATTATATCTAGTAAACATTCATGATGCCAAAAGAGAAGCCCTAGAGTCTCCAGGCCTTTGTCGTATAACGCATGATGTCAAGAATGTCGGCCTTGATGTTTGGCGGCAGGGCTTTGAAGAGCGATAGATATTCGTCTTCCTGAGCAGTAAAAAACGCAGGGCTTCCGTCTGGATCTTTGGTATAGCCAAGGATATCGTTGGGCGTGCATCCAAAGAGATCGCACAATGCAACAATGCGGTCCTCTCCTAGTTTTGCTCGACCTGTTTCCCATGCACTATATGTCGCCTTGCTAACGCCAAGACTGTCCGCAATTTGAAGCTGAGTAAGCCCTGACTTTTTGCGGATTCTGGCGAGTGCGGTATGTTTATTGGTCACATCCATGTCGCTCCCGTCTGATATCAAGAGCAACTTTGCATTTCGGTGCCGGTCAAATGTCTAATTGGATTGTCCTTAGGTGCAATAATTGACATAAAGTCTAATTTGAATAAACTCAAAACCAATATAAATAGACATCGAGGAATGGTGGCTATGGGGAGAGTTGTTGGAATCGATCTTGGGACGACCTATTCGGCCGTCGCTGTGTTGGGAGACGATGGACTTCCCGAAATACTGAAGAATGCGGACGGAGAACCGACTACACCTTCGGTTGTTTTATTCCAATCATTTGACGGAAAAGACGAGCCGCTTGTTGGAACGATGGCCAAGCATTCGGCGGCAAGTGATCCCGATAATGTTGTCCAGTTCGTTAAACGGCAGATGGGAAATCCGGATTGGAGATTCGACTCCGACTCGGGCGTTTCCTACTCTGCAGAAGAGGTTTCCTCCCTTATTATCAAAAAATTATTGCAAGATGCCGAGCAGGCACTTGGAGAAGAAGTATGCGGAGCCGTGATTACGGTTCCCGCATATTTTGATGATGCAAGAAGAACTGCGACAAAGCAGGCAGGTGTAATTGCGGGCACCAAAGTGCTTCGCGTGTTGAATGAACCGACGGCCGCAGCCCTTTCCTTTGGTCTCGATACCGAGAAGAACGGCGTCACGCTTGTCTATGATCTGGGCGGCGGAACGTTCGACGTGACGCTTCTTAAGATAGAGGACGGTTGCTTTACGGTTATCGGAACCGATGGCGATAGGAACTTGGGCGGATTCGATTTCGATAACGCTCTCATGTCGTTTGCAGCGGAAGAGCTTTCGAAGCAGGGGGCGGGTAATGTTCTTGAGGATTATCTGATAAGCGCTGAGCTTCGCGAGAAGTGCGAAATGGTGAAGCGCACTCTCTCGAACGTGGCAAAAGCCAACCTTCACATTTCGAAAGACGGAAAGCCCTATCGCGTAACTATTACGCGCGAAGATTTCGAACGCGTAAGCAAGTCGCTTCTAACTCGAACAAAAGAACTGGTTGAGGATGTGCTCGAAGACACTGGCTATTCATGGTCGCAGATCGACCATGTGGTTCTTGTGGGCGGTTCGACGCGTATGCCGATGGTGCACAAACTGATTGAAGAAATATCGGGAATGAAGCCTGAGCTCGGGGTAAATCCTGATGAGGCTGTTGCCATGGGAGCCGCCGTTCAGGCAGCGATAGAGATGGAGTCTAGTCTTGATGAGGCGGGTTTACCGAAGGATGGTTTGCCTGACATGCCCATCTTCGAGGTCCCGAGCGTTGTCATCACCGATGTGACATCGCAACCTTTGGGGGTTGTGATGCTCGATAAGGATGGCAAGGATTACAACGAGGTCGTGATTCCGAGGAATTCGCCCGTGCCGGGAAGTTACTCACAAGATGCAGCGACGGTCTGTGAAAACCAATCATGCGTCAACGTCCAGGTGACGCAGGGCGATGACCCTGATTTGAACTATGTGGTAATCATCGGATCTAAAGAGATACCGCTTCCCGCTGGCCTGCCCAAGAGTTCTCCCATCCGCATCGTCTATGAATACGACAAAGAACAGACAGTGCACATCCGTCTATATGACGGGGAGAACGGACGACTGTACGGTGAGTTCGAAATCGACCGCGTGGCGAATATGGACGAGCGGCAACTTGATGCTGCCGTTAACAAGATGAAGAACATCGAGATCGGATAGGAAATCAGATGGAAGAATTTGTCGACTACTACGGAATCCTTGGACTGCAAAAGGACGCCTCGATTGAGGATATCGAAGAGGCGATCAAGAAAACCAGAAAGCGCTTCAGGCGCCTCGAGGGCTCGCCCGATGCGGAGCAAAGAACGAGCGCTGAGAAAATGATGCAGCGCTTGAACGAAGCGGATGAACTGTTCCACGATGAGGTGCGTCGTGGTAAGTACGATGCGTCGCATGACGCAAACAAGAGGGAAGTCGGGCGAGAGCCCCATGGCGAGAGCCCAATGTCGAGAACCTCGGGAAGAGACTGGGTCGCAGACGCAAAAGCGTATTATGAGGCGGGCCAATATACAAATGCGTTCCATTCAGCTTGCGAAGCTGTTCGAGCTGACGCGTCTGATGGGTCGGCTTGGTTGTGGCGCGCGCGTGCTTCCCAATTGCTTGATAAATATGACGATGTCATTTTCTCAACATCCGAGCTGCTTAAGTTGGATTCGGACGACGTGTATGCTCGAAAGCTACTGGCATTTGCATACTACATGACCGATGAATATGAGAAAGCTGAATCTCAGCTTCTTGTTGCTCAAAAGATTGACCCGTCGGATTACTTGATTTTGGCGCTGCTCGCCGATGTGAGGTACTACAGAGGTCAGTATGACGTGGCCCTGCAAATGTGCCGCAACCTTTACGAGGCCCATCCGGATTCTGAAATCGTTAGAAATTCGTTGTGCCGTTGCCTCCGACATGATGCGGAAGACAAGATGAGTTCGCAAGGGAGCAAAGTTTGCTTCGCCAATTTGAAGCAGGTTGAATATGTAGAAAAAGTAATAGCGGAACTAGATTCTATGGGGAAAATAAATAGCGAAACAGCAAAATGGGTTGTGCAAATGCGCGGAATGACCGAGTGGGCACGCAAGAGGCACTTTGTAAATCAGGAAGATATTGGCAAAGCGATAATCGGTTTCATTGTGCTGTTCTTTATACTCGCCGCTGTTGGTGCTGTGTATGTCTTGATTTACGTGGCGATCGTTGTTGTTGTGGTCATGTTTGAAGTGTTTCCCGAAGGATGGCGGATTAACAAGCGAAATCTAGGAGATGCCGCTTGGAAAACAGGGCTTCAATAATGGATGTACGGTGGGACCAGGCACTGGACGGCTTGGACAGCGATCGCCGGGCAATTATTGACTGCGCCGCACAGCTCAAGACGTCCCTCGCGTCTCTCAAATCAGACTCAAACAAAATCAAAGACCTGGCTACTGGCGAAGCTTTTGCAACGTTGTTCACCGAGTTGTTGTTGGCAATTGACAGATTTAGGTCCGAACCTCTATCGGAGGATTTGCGAACCTCGATTGTGGATGAAGTCATCGAGACGTGCGGTCATTACGGGCTTGAGCGGGTTTCGTGTGCAGGGAAGGTCAACTTGCGGGAGCATGAAGTCGTCGGATTGATTAAGACGTACGACGCATCAAAAGACGGGGAGATTGCCCGGGTGGAACGGGATGGATATAGGCTTGGCGTAAGGCTTCTTCGCCCGGCGCGAGTAGTTGTCTTTCGGTATGAAGAGGGCTGATGGCCAATATGTCGTTGGAAGAGACCTATGCCGAAATGAGGCAAGCAGTCAGCGAGGTCAAGGAATGCCAAGCTCGCCTGCTGGGAGCTTGTGAATCCCAATCTGTCTCCGTTGACATGTGGTTGAAGGTGACGTTGACGGAGAAGCAGGAGGCGAAAACACGGGCCCTCAACAAAATCAATCACCGTGAAAAACGACGCAGCGCCCTTTCGAAAAAGCGCGTGCAGGATACCGTTGACGAGTTACTGGCGATCGAGGAAGGCTCCGCCCTTAACGCCGCCGAGTATATCCAGATTGGATCGATGTCGAAAACTTCAAAACGTGACGATTTGTTTACGGTGCCCTTTATCGTTCCGTTGCTTGGTCACGGCAATATCGTGATGTCGGTTTCAGGCGAGGGCTGCATTTCAGACGGGGTAGTGCGCGAGGTAGAGGCCAAGACGCTTTTATCGACTTCAGCGTCGCAAGTTGAAATCATTAGTTTTGACCCGGCACTCAAAAACATCGAGGCTCCTTTTTCGACGATTGGCCGGAACGGGCAAGGCGAGGCAGCGGTCAGGTATTTGCATTCGAGAGGCGAACTCGATGCCTTACTTAACGAGCTGACCGACCGTGTGACGCAAATCAACAACGAGTTGCTGTCAGACGATGAGAGCCTGGCGGTATATCACCAACGGGTCGGAATGCCGGTCGAGAAGTACCAGCTCGTTGTGATCCACGATATGCCGATGGGAATGGCTGCCGAGCAATACGACCGTATCTGCTCGCTGATGAAGGCGGCCCCAAAGGCAGGCACTTCTTTCCTAATGATACAACCTAAGATGGACGACTTGCCCAAATGGTATTGCGAGAAGAAACGTTCCTATCCTGTTTCGGAGCGTCTCGAACTATTCTCGGGCAGTCATGCCCGATGGCTGGGTCACGATGGCTACGATGTTGAGCTCTATGAGCTTGACACGATTGAATCGGCGCAAGCCGCCGAGCGGATGGCCCGATCAGCGGCAGAGCTGCGGTTGCCCGAAGTAAAGATCGAGTCGGTGCTTCCCGCGGAGTATTGGATGGAGACGAGCGAGGACGGAGTCACGTTCTCGCTGGGTCTGCGTGGAACCCAGACGGTTGATGTCACGATTGGCTCGAATGAGACTCAAAGACATAATGCACTGATAACCGGCGCGGTCGGACAGGGTAAATCGAATCTGTTGAAAGATATCATCTACGGTTTGTGCGCCAGGTATTCTCCCGACGAGTTGGAACTCTATCTGTTTGATTTCAAAGAGGGCGTTACCCTGTTTCCCATGGCTCCCACGCCGGATTCCCCCGAGTATCTACCGCAGGTAAAGGCATTTGGGCTTGAGGCCGATGAAGACTTTGCCATGGATGTGCTGAATTCCATAGCCGCCGAGGCCAAACGGAGGGCCGCTGCGATCAAGCCTTACGGAGATAATCTGCTCAAGTATCGGCGCAATAGCGGGAATAAGATGCCGCGTATCGTTGTGGTTATTGATGAGTTCCAGCTATTTCTAGAAGGCGCGAGAGGCAAGGAAGCTTGTGAACTTTTGGAACGCATCGTTCGCCTCTATCGTGCATACGGCATTCACGTGATATTGGCGTCACAAAGTATCGGCGGGATAACCAATCTTGCCATTTCCCAGGGCAAGTTCTTCGCACAGTTTCCTATCCGTATCGGACTGAAAAATTCGCCGGCGGAGTCGCGGGCGACTTTCGGACCCTTTAACGAGGCGGCTGCTAGTCTAAGGTTCAGGGGACAGGCGATTCTGAACGAAGATTACGGAAATCCGAGCGCAAATGTGACGGTGCTTACGCCGTTTGCTGAGGATGCCACGTTGGACAGTCTCAGGAACAAGTTCTATGCAATGCCAAATGAGCACCTTGATGAACCGGTGGTTTTCGACGGAAGCACTCTGCCGGAGTTGACTGAGGCCCTCCTTGAGCAGAACGACATAGATTCAGGTAACGTGCCGAGCGCCTTGCTTGGTCGGGGTGTTTCTGCTGGGTTGGCACCGATATATTTCCCGTTTGAAAGAGCTGCGGGAAGCAATATCGCTCTTGTGGGCAGGGGAACGCTGCCAGGGCTCGGTGATCTTCCGAATTCTGTCGATCTTGCGGCGTGCGTTATGGAAACGCTTGTTTTATCGCTTGCACGCTATGAGCGAGGCGCTGAGTTTGCTGTAGTGGAGGATGGCGCGCGCCATGTTTCTAATTCGACTCTGGAGATATGCGCTCGTGCGGGGGTTTCTCCGGAGGTCGTGCCTTCGGACGAAGCGGCTGCATGGATTACCAATTGTCTTCAGAGAAATGATGTCGGGGAAGAATGTGGGCGGGAGCGGTTTGTGTTGGTGCCGAATGCGGACTCACTAGGATCTTTCGACTTTGGTGCTCAGCAGAAGATTCAAAAGGTATTCCGCGAGGCTCCTATGCACGGAATCCACTTTGTCTGCCATTGGCAAAACCCCGTAGCGCTTTCAGCGCAGTTGGGTTCATCGGGACTGTCGTCTTTTGACGGCGTGGCGTGTCTGTTTGGCTCGAATGTCGCAGCGAAGCAGCTGGATGGCCCGCTGTGCCAGTGGAACGGGCAAGAAAACCGGGTCCTTTACAAGGAGGCTTCTTCGGGACGTCCCTCAATGAAGCTCATGCCCTTTGTCGCAACGCGATTATGGAGGAGGGGCGACGATGAGCAGGGATGATTTGTACGAAAGGTATCTGTCCGAAGCAGAACGATTTCTGAAATCGGAGGCGTTGACCGCCCAGCTTGTTAAGCAGGAGTGTGATCGTTGTGATCGGGAGTCGACCTCTGCGAGGAACATGGCGGGCAAAAAGAAAGCGGAGATAGATCGCCTGGCGCATCAAGCACAGGAGGCTTTTTTACAATTGTCTAAACGACTTGCGGGGAGTCACGCGAAGGACGTCGGCGCTGCGCTTCCGAACATGGTAAGACCGATTGCGTCGAATGAAGACGCTGCCGAGCTTGCCTCTTCGTTATCAGGGCTTATCAAGAAAATCGATTGCTATATCGAGGTGATTGAAAAAGATACGTCTGTGAACGAGTTGAGTCAGCGATCTTCAAATGCACTGGATGCTCGACGGGCGGCTCTTGACCGGAAGCGTCTTCTGGTGGAAGAAGAAAAGGCGATGCTGGATCCTCTTCCCGTTAAAGCCGAGGAGTCGAAAGGCGGCTGCCTTTCTCAGGCGGCGGTTCTATGCGCGTGCTGTATTGGGGTAATTTCGCTTATTGCGAATGTGCTATTTGGGTTGTTGTGACAACGGAAAGGAACAGAAATGAGTCAGAACATCGGCCAGCTCGTTGCAGAGCTGAACGCGTTGGTGTCGAAGATGGAGACGCAGCGAGGTGTGTGCGTCACGGTGGCGGACGATCTCGATTCACTGCACGACATGCTTAACGCGGCAATGGAAGGAACAAATTCGACCGCTCAAAATGAGGCGGTTGGTCAGCTTGGAGCGGCAGCGGCAAAGCTGCTCGAAGCGGGTGGCCTTATCAGTACGGCATGCGATGTGGTCAGCACGTATGCAAGCTCGCTCTAGGCGTTTATGGGTGGCGCGGTGGCTCGTCTCCGCGCTTGCCGTTTTCTTGTTCGGCTTGGGAATTGTTCTGGTTGGTCGTATTGGCGTGAGAAAGGTCGTGAAATCCAGCGGAAGCAATTGCGTGCTGGCGGCTTGTGCAGATGGTGTTGGAGATGTGCTTGATATCTGCAATGCGAGAGTTGCTGACACGGTTTCAGGGGTTGTAGAGCAAGACGAATCTCGCTCTTCGTCCATCGATGGGAGCTCGGAATTTCAGCCAAGCATTCAAGAACGGTACTACGCCGACTTGGCGCATGGGCCTAAGGGTCCTGAGTTTCAGAAGTACATCGTTTTGCACGATACGGAGGGCGATTCTTCCCCTGAAAGTGTCATCGATTGGGGGGAGTCCAACGGCAATAAGGTAGCGGCTCATTTTGTTGTTGGAAAAGATGGGTCGATCGTTCAATGTGTGCCTCTCGATCAAATCGCGCACCATGCCGGTTTTGGCGATGCTGGGAAGAACGAGCAGTATGGAACAATCGATGATTCGAGAGATGACAAGGTCGGAACGTTACCGATAGGGGGAAGCTATCCCGATTACGGCATGAACTCTTATTCCGTTGGGATTGAGATGGTCCATGTTGGAGGATCGGGCAATTACCCCGAAGAGCAGCTTATCGCTGTCGACGGTCTAATTGCGTATATCGATGAGTACTACGGGTTCAAGAGCCAGATTATCGACCACAAGGCGTGGCGGACGGGAAATTCGGATACATCGGCGGAATTCTCATCATATCTGTCGAACTATCAAGAATATCGACGTCATGTTGATGGCTAAAAGACAGGTTGAAAGGGGAGACAGTGAAGTGTCCCAAATGCAACGCAGAGATAGAAGAGGGGACAGTTTACTGCCCCTTTTGTGCTGCGAAAGTATCTTCTGACGTGGGTCGGTCGACCACAGAGAATGAGCGGATGCCATTCGATGTCAAGGATAATGCGAAGGGGAGGGCAGCGGCGGAGGATTCTGGCAACGAACTAGGTAAAAGAGTAATTGGGTTAATTGGCGGATTCGATTCAAATAAAATCGTGATAATTGGCCTGGTGGCCGCCATCATTGTTGGCGGCTTTTATGTTTGGAATCGATTCGGGGGCGGGCACTCATCACCAGAATTCACTCAAACCTATCAGCATGCGATGTATAAATCGGACGCCGATGAGCTTGAGTCGGAAAACTCAGATGAAAAGGACGAGGCCGACGACGAAGGCGCAACTGAATTAATAGTGGTATCAAATAACTCCGCCGGGTTTCCAGAGATGGTGGTGAATGTCAAGGTGACTGGCTCTTCGACAGAGGCGTTGTCGAAGCCGGAGAATTGGTCCCTGAAAGAAGCGGGTACGAACGGTGAGCAGGCTTCGACTAACCCCCGGAGTGTTGTAGTTGGTTCGGACGGAGTTTGCAAGCTCGCATATCGATCGACGCTCGGTAGCGATTCGGGTGATAGTCGTACGGTTGTCGTGTCATTTATTGATGATCAATCACATAAGGTTATGGATAGCTTTTCCTATTACTGTGATGCGAAAAGTTCGACGGTAGACGGTTACTTACTTTCTGAAAGCGACTCACGGCGTTATACCGAGGCGGAGATTAAAGAAATGGGTATGAGCACATGGGAGCTTTGCATGGCAAGAAATGAAATATATGCACGCCATGGTCGCAAGTTCAAGAATGAGAAGATTCAAGAGTATTTCGACAATAAGGATTGGTATGAAGGCATATACTCGCCTGAGGAATTTGATGCGATGACATCACCGCTTAATGATATCGAGAGGGCAAATGCCGAAACGATCCAGTCTTACGAACGTGCTATCGGATCTGAGTTTTTAAATCCATAACAAAACTTGTGGCAAAGACTAGGCAGATGAAGAAAACGGGCGCGAGTCCGTCTGACCCGCACCCGTTCACTGGGGGCTGTTTGTATCTACCATACTATCCGTGGTCGCATACCTTGCGTTTGGCACTCCGGCGAGCGGTGCGAAACCGCTCATGGACGGCAGATGGGTAACAAGCGTATTACAGATGTTTCTCCAGCAGTGCCTGAAGTCTTGCCTTGGGTAGGGCGCCAACCGAGCGGTCGACCT
>CAUGKA010000002.1 GCA_959599615.1 uncultured Collinsella sp.
CCGCAGGAAGCTTGGATACGCCTAGGCGCGGTCCAAGAAATCGTCCGCACCCCCACGGGCGGTCAGTCAGGAACTATTTCACCGCAACTGCTGTTTGACCCCGGGGGATGCAGGATTGCGGGTCAAAATGCTACCTGTGTCATATGCCCTATAATGTCCGACCGTTGAGCGGCATGGGGCCGCTGCTTAGGGTATGGGAGGCGCAAATGGCAGAGTCGGCAGCAGGGGATGCCCTGTTCGAGCGTACGGGAAAAGTTTCGTTTGTGCAGGTATTACCCCATGCGCTGCAGCATGTGCTGGCGGCATTCGCGGGTATCGTCACGCCCGCCATCATTATCGCGTCGGTCTGTGGCTTTACCCCTCAAGAGGAAGCCGCTGTCATCCAGGCGTCGCTCGTCCTCTCGGCGCTCGACATTTTTCTTCAACAGTTCCCCATAAAAGGTGTCGTCGGTTCGGGCCTGCCCATCGTGATGGGCGCGAGCTTCACCTTCGTGCCGGCGCTCAAGGCGGTCGGTCTTGAGCTCGGCTTTGAGGCCGTGCTGGGCGCCCAGGTAATCGGCGGCGCACTCGTCGTGCTCTTCGGCCTACTGTTCAGGCGCGTGAGCTTTCTGTTCCCGGCCCCGGTGCTTGGCACCGTCATCTTTGTCATTGGCCTGTCGTTATGCCCAGTGGCAGTTGCCTCCATGGCGGGCGGGGAGGGCGCTGCCGATTTTGGCAGTGTCACCAACTGGGCCGTCGCGCTCGTGACGTTTGTCGTCACCTTTATGGTCGGTAACTACGGCAAGGGCGCGCTTAGGCTGGGCAGCATCCTGGCCGGTATCTGCGCGGGCTTTGTTTTGGCGACGGTGCTGGGCATGGTCGATTTCTCGGCTATCGCGACCGCCAGCTGGTTTGCTCCGCCGACCCTGGGTGCCCATCGTCTGGTGTTCGACCCTGCCGCGTGCGCCGTTGTGGGCGTTGTCGCCATTGTCAACGCCGTGCAGGTTATGGGCGAGTTTGCCGCCGTGTCGTCCGCCGCGCTCGATACCCCTGCGACCGATAGCCAGATCTCGGGCGGTCTGATCGCCAACGGCCTGGTCGGTATGCTGTCGGGCTTTTTGGGCGGCGTCCCCACGGCAACCTTTGGCCAGAATGTGGGCATTATCGCCGAGAACAAGGTCGTCAACCGCATGGTCTTTACGCTTGCCGCCGCCATCTTGCTCATCGCGGGCCTGCTGCCCAAGTGCGCGGCAGTGCTCACGTCCATTCCGCAGCCGGTAATCGGCGGCGCCACGATCGGCGTGTTCGCGACCATCGGCATGAACGGTGTGGTCATGTTTGCCCGCCACGGCCTGCCTCAGCGCGATACCACGCTCATGGGTCTCTCCATCGCCTTTGGCACGGGCATTGAGCGCACGGCCGGCGCGCTTGCCGGCGCTGGATTCCCCGCCTGGGTCGGCACCGTCTTTGGCGGATCCTCCATTGCCGTCGCTGCGCTCGTTGCTGTGATCCTCAACCTGGTCCTCCCGCGCCAAAAATAACGCCCCATATATGAGTTGCGGTGGAATAGGGACTGTTTAAGCCTGTTAAGCCGCCAAACAGTCCCTATTTCACTGCAACTGCTTTTTGGGACCCATTTGTGCGGGGGAGTTGTGGAGTTGTGCAGGCAGACGAGGTTTTTCTGGAAATATGCACCCAATGCGCGTATAGTACCGATTGTTTTGTCGGCTCCTGCTGTGTCGAGTCCAAACCGCGAAATGCCATGAGCGGCGCGGATGCAGCCAGGAGGCACGAGGACAACCCATCGTGGCCACGCCCCGTGCTTAAAACCCCAAGAAGGAGTGAACAATGGCAGAAGAGAAGTATGTGCCGCGTCTGAAGACCAAGTACAACAACGAGGTCAAGCAGCAGCTTCAGGACAAGTTCCAGTACGAGAACGTCATGATGATCCCCAAGTTTGAGAAGATCGTCGTGAACATGGGTGTCGGCGAGGCCGCTACCGATTCCAAGGCCATCGACGGTGCCGTGCGCGACCTGCGCGCCATCACCGGCCAGCAGCCGATGATCACCCGTGCCCGCAAGTCCATCGCTACCTTCCGCCTGCGCGCTGGTATGCCGATCGGCTGCAAGGTTACCCTGCGTGGCGACCGTATGTGGGAGTTCTTCGATCGTCTGACCTCCGTCGCGATCCCCCGTATCCGCGACTTCCGCGGCATCTCCGCCAAGAGCTTCGACGGCCGTGGTAACTTCTCCATGGGCGTCACCGAGCAGCTCATCTTCCCCGAGATTGACTTCGACTCCGTCGATCACCAGCGTGGTATGGACATCACTTTCGTGACCACCGCCAACACCGATGAGGAGGCCAAGGCCCTTCTGGACGCCTTCGGTTTCCCGTTCAAGAAATAGGTTCACCTGCCCTATAAGCGCCGTTCCAACAAGGGGGCGGCGCTTGGGGGCGAACAATACTCTATGTGAGGAGGATATAAGTGGCTAAGACATCGATGATCGTCAAGTGCAATCGCAAGCAGAAGTTCTCTACTCGTGAGTACACGCGCTGCCAGCGCTGCGGCCGTCCGCACTCTGTGTACCGCAAGTTCGGCCTGTGCCGTGTCTGCTTCCGCGAGCTTGCACTCAAGGGCGAGCTTCCCGGCGTTAAGAAGGCCAGCTGGTAAGTCACTACCAGCGTTTCAAGCATCAGTTTGGAACAGGGAAAACGCGCTAGTTAGGCTTTGCCGTTAAGGGCGGCGAAGAACCAAGAGCACGTGTTCATCAAGAACGAAGGAGAATCTGTATGAACCTTACAGACCCGATCGCAGATATGCTTACGCGCATCCGTAACGCTAACTCTGTGAACAAGGCCACGGTCTCCATGCCGAGCAGCAAGAAGCTCGTCGAGATCGCTCGTGTTCTGCACGAGGAGGGCTACATCGAGGGCTACGATGTCGAGGACACCGTTCCCCAGAAGACTCTGCATATCACGCTTAAGTATGGTCCCAAGAAGGCTAAGGTCATCAACGGCATCCGCCGCATTTCCAAGCCGGGCCTGCGTAAGTACACCGGCGTTGCCGACATGCCCCGCGTCCGCGGTGGCCTTGGTACCGCCATTATTTCCACCAGCCATGGCGTCATGACCGACCGCGATGCTCGCAAGCACAACGTCGGCGGCGAGATCATCGCTTACGTCTGGTAATTCGCTCGGTAGGTAGAAGGAAAGGAGATCACCGTGTCTCGTATCGGTAATAAGCCTGTCCAGATTCCCGCCGGAGTCGAAGTGGCAGTCAACGGCAACAACGTTGTCGTCAAGGGCCCCAAGGGCCAGCTCGAGCTCGATGTCTTTGAGAAGCTCGCTATCAACGTCGAGGACAACGTCCTCACCGTTTCCCGTCCCGACGACGAGCGTGAGACCCGTGCCCGCCACGGCCTCACCCGCGCCCTCATCCACAACATGGTTGTTGGCGTTTCCGAGGGCTTCGAGAAGAAGCTCGAGCTCGCCGGCGTCGGTTACCGCGTGCAGCAGAAGGGCAAGAACCTCGAGTTCTCCCTGGGCTTCTCGCACCCCGTGATCGTCGAGGCTCCCGAGGGCATCACCTTCGAGGTTCCCGACAACACCCACGTGAACGTCAAGGGTATCAACAAGCAGCAGGTCGGTCAGATCGCCGCTGAGATCCGCGGCCATCGTCCTCCCGAGCCTTACAAGGGCAAGGGTATCCACTACGTTGGCGAGCACATCCGCCGCAAGCTGGGTAAGGCCGCCAAGTAGTCGTAACCGACTCACTCGCATAAGACCAGCACCCCGTCAGGTGCTGGCAAGATCAACCTTTTTAGGAGTTTACGTATGAACAAGCATAAGGCGAAGCTGGAAGGCCTCAAGCGTCGTCAGCGTCGTGTTCGCGGCAAGGTCTCGGGTACCTCCGAGCGTCCGCGTCTTCGCGTGACCCGTACTAACGCCAACATCTATGCCCAGATCATCGACGACAGCAAGGGCTCCAGCCTGACGCTCGTCTCTGCCTCGACCCTCGAGGCCGAGTTCAAGGGCACCCACACCTCGAACAAGGAGGCTGCGGAGAAGGTCGGTCAGCTCGTTGGCAAGCGCGCCATCGAGGCCGGCATCACCAAGGTCGCCTTCGATCGTGGTGGCCGTATCTACCATGGCCGCGTCAAGGCCCTCGCCGACGGTGCTCGTGCCGCCGGTCTCGAGTTCTAGGAGGTATGTAGCACATGGCTCGTAATCAGAAGCAGCAGCGCGAGGCCTCCGAGTTCGAGGAGCGCGTCGTTTACATCAACCGCGTGTCGAAGACCGTCAAGGGTGGTCGTCGCATGAGCCTCGTCGCTCTCGTCGTCGTTGGCGACGGCAAGGGCAACGTCGGCGTTGGCATGGGCAAGTCCGCTGAGGTGCCCCTGGCCATCTCCAAGGCGTCTCTCGATGCCAAGAAGAATATGTTCCACGTGCCGGTGACCGAGCAGGGCACCATCCCGCACGAGGTTCTCGGCCACTTTGGTGCCGGCCGCATTATCATCAAGCCCGCTGTCGAGGGTACCGGCGTTATCGCCGGCGGCGCTGTGCGTCCTCTCTTTGAGCTTGCTGGCATCAAGAACGTCCTGTCCAAGTCCCTCGGTACCGACAACGGCCTCAACATCATCAAGGCTGCCGTCGAGGGCCTCAAGGAGCTCTCCAGCCCTGAGGACGTCGCGGCTCGCCGTGGCCTGACGGTCTCCGAGATGTTCGTCGGTAAGGAGAACTAAGCATGGCTGACACCATCAAGATCAAGCAGGTCCGCAGCACCAACGGTTGCAAGCAGGACCAGGTCCGTACTGTCCGTGCCCTCGGTCTCCACAGGATCCGCGAGGTTCGCGAGATTGCTGACAACGAGTCCGTCCGCGGCATGATCTTCAAGGTCAAGCACCTTGTCGAGATTGTAGAGGAGTAGCAAATGCAGCTTCACGATCTTACTCCCGCGCCCGGTTCCACCAAGAACCGCAAGCGCGTCGGCCGTGGCAATTCTTCGGGTCACGGCACCACTTCTGGCCGCGGTCAGAAGGGCCAGGGTTCCCGCTCTGGTGGCACCAAGGGTGCCGGCTTCGAGGGTGGCCAGACTCCGCTGGCTATGCGCCTGCCCAAGCTTCCGGGTTTCCGCAACCCCCGTCGTATCGAGTACACCGCTGTTAACGTTGAGCGTCTCGAGCGTAAGTTCGAGGATGGCGCTGTGATCGACGGTGCCGCTCTTAAGGCCGCTCGCATCACCAAGAGCGAGTTCGAGCCCGTCAAGGTGCTCGGCAATGGTGAGCTCACCAAGAAGTTCACGGTCAAGGTCGACAAGGTCAGCGCTTCTGCGCAGGCCAAGATCGAGGCCGCCGGCGGAAAGGTCGAGCTGCCGTGCTAAATGGTCTTAAGAATGCTTTCCGCATCAAAGAATTGCGCGAAAAGATTCTTTTTACCATAGCTATGCTCGTCGTGTACCGCATTGGTGCGCACGTTCCTGTGCCCGGCATTCCCTTCCAGGGGATGCTGGGCCTTTTCTCGACCGATAACAATTCGGTCGCCGCAGGTGCTATGGCCCTCCTGAATCTTTTCTCTGGCGGCGCGTTGAGCTATGTGTCGGTGTTTTCGCTGGGCATCATGCCTTACATCACCAGCTCGATCATCCTCCAGATGCTCCAGGCCGTTGTGCCTTCCCTGCATGAGCTTGCCCGCGAGGGCGAGGTCGGTCAGACCAAGATTACGCAGTATTCGCGTTACCTCACCTTGGCTCTGGCAATCCTCAACTCCGTGGGTTACCTCTTCCTCTTTAAGAGCTTCGGCATCAGCTTCAATGGCGCCGGCGCTCCCGAGATCATCTTCGACCTCATGATCGTCGGCACGCTCACCGCGGGTGCCATGCTGATCATGTGGATTGGTGAGCTCATCACCCAGCGCGGTATCGGCAATGGCATGTCGCTGATCATCTTTGCGAACATCATGGCCGGTCTGCCGCAGGCGATCTTCTCCAGCACCGAGGGCAATGCCGGTGGCATCATCACCATGGTGATCATCTGCGCCATCATCTTGCTGGTTATCCCGCTGATTGTTTTCCTTGAGCGCGGCCAGCGCCGCATCCCGGTCTCCTACGCTAAGCGCGTCGTGGGCCGTCGCATGATGGGTGGCCAGACCACCTACCTGCCCATCAAGGTCAACACCGCGGGTGTCGTGCCGATCATCTTCGCTTCGGCGCTGCTGTACTTCCCGGCTCAGATTGCCGTGTTCTTCCCCGGCATCGGCTGGATTCAGGCAGTTGCCTCCGCGCTTTCGACCGGTTGGCTCAACTGGGTGCTTAACGTTGTCCTCATCGTGTTCTTCGCGTACTTCTACACCTCCATGGTGTTCAACCCCGATGACACGGCCGACAACCTTAAGAAGCAGGGCGGCTTTATTCCGGGCGTCCGTCCGGGTAGGGCTACCGCGGCCTACATCAAGAACGCGCTCAACAAGATCACGCTTCCCAGCGCTGTCTTTTTGGCGCTCATCGCCATCGTGCCTTCGATCATCTTCTCCTTCACGGGTAACCATCTGATCCAGGCATTTGGCGGCACGTCCATCCTCATCATGGTCGGCGTCGTACTCGACACGGTCGATAAGCTCGAAGGCCAGATCAAGATGTATGATTACGATGGATTCTTTAAATAGGCTAGAGGAGGATTGCTCATGAACCTCGTATTGCTCGGAGCTCCGGGTGCCGGTAAGGGCACCGTTGCACAGGAGCTCGTCGCCGAGTTTGGCCTCGCTCACATTTCCACGGGCGACCTGCTGCGTGCTGCCGTCAAGGGTGGCACCGAGCTTGGTATTCAGGCTAAGAAGTACATGGACGCTGGCGAGCTCGTTCCCGACCAGCTCGTGATCGACCTTGTCAAGGAGCGCCTCGCCGCCGATGACGCCCAGCAGGGCTTCATCCTCGACGGCTTCCCGCGCAACACCGCCCAGGCCGTGACGCTCGATTCCGAGCTCTCCGCCATGGGTCGCGAGATCGACTGCGCCCTTCTGGTCGACGTGGCCCCCGAGGTCATCATCGATCGTCTGTCTTCGCGTCGCACCTGCCGCGCCTGCGGTTACACCGGCACCGCTGCCGATGCTACCTGCCCCAAGTGCGCCGGCGAGATGTATCAGCGCGACGACGACAAGCCCGAGACCATCAAGAACCGTCTCGACGTCTACGAGAAGTCCACGAGCCCGCTCGTCGACTACTATCGTGGCCAGGGTCTGCTCAAGTCGGTCAACGGTGACCAGGCTCGCGAGACCGTGTACGGGGATGTCAAAGAGGCTCTCGGTCTATGATCAAGATTAAGTCTGCAACGCAAATCGAGCAGATGAAGAAGGCAGGAGCGCTATCTAAGATGGCGCTCCGCCACGTTGGAGCCATGGTTCGTCCCGGCGTTTCGACCTTTGAGCTCGATCAGCTCGCGGAGCAGATTATCCGCATGCATGGCGGCACCCCGGCCTTTAAGGGTTACGGCGGGTTCCCGGGGACCATTTGCGCATCGATCAACGATGCCGTTGTCCACGGTATTCCCAACCCCGACATGATCCTGCGCGATGGCGATATCATCTCCATCGATACGGGAGCCGTTGTCGACGGTTGGGTTGGCGATAACGCTTGGACGTTTTTCGTCGGCACCCCTACGCCCGAGGCCAAGGCCCTGTGCGAGGTCACGCGCGATTGCCTTAAGGCTGCCATCGAGCAGGCTGTTCCCGGTAACCATATCGGGGACGTCGGTTATGCCGTTCAGTCCCTCGCCGAGTCTCACGGTTACGGCGTGCTTCGTGATTATGTGGGCCATGGCATTGGCCGCGTGATGCACGAGGACCCCAACGTTCCTAACTATGGAAAGAAGGGGAGGGGCGTTCGCCTCCAGGCCGGCATGGTCATTGCCATCGAGCCGATGGTTACGATGGGGTCCAACCATGTGAGCACGGGCTCCGACGGTTGGATTGTTACGACCAACGACCACCTGCCCGCAGCGCACTATGAGAACACCGTCGCCATTACCAATGACGGTCCGGTGATTCTCACCACCGACGCGCAAGGTGCTTGGTGTTCGCTCCAAGGCGGAGAAATGTAACAAGTTCCACTTAGATGTGGAGCCATTACGAAGATATTACGATACGTGCATGCGTATTGTAGAATACTCAATCGCTGTCGTTTTCTAGAGAAAGATGATTGCTTGTGAAGAAGGAAGACGCAATTGAGCTCGAGGGTACGGTAAAGGAACCGTTGCCCAATGCCATGTTTAAGGTCGAGCTCGAGAACGGTCATTCGGTTCTGTGCAACATTTCTGGCAAGATCCGAATGAATTACATCCGTATTCTCCCCGGTGACAGGGTTGTCGTGGAGCTTTCCCCGTACGACCTGACCCGCGGCCGCATCACCTATCGCTACAAATAGCGGCACGCATACACGCACTCCATTTCCGACTGCAGGCTTAGCTCAACCTACGGTCGGATTGTGTGTGAAGACCAGCCATAGTTTTAAACGCCTGCGGCTGGGCGAGTAGATAGTAGGGAAGTAGTTTGAGCGCTACCGAAAGGAAGAACGATGAAGGTACGTCCTTCGGTCAAGAAGATGTGCGATAAGTGCAAAATCATTAGGCGCCATGGCAAGGTCCTCGTCATTTGCGAGAACCCCCGTCATAAGCAGCGTCAGGGTTAAGAGAGGAGACTACGTTGGCCCGTATTAATGGTGTCGACCTCCCGCGTGAGAAGCGCGTTGAGATCGGTCTGACCTACATTTACGGCATCGGCCGCACCACTGCGACGAAGATCTGCGTCGAGTGCAACGTTAACGTGGATACGCGCGTTAAGGACCTCACCGAGGATGAGGTTAACGCCATCCGCGATTATATCGATAAGAACCAGATCATGGTTGAGGGCGACCTCCGCCGTGAGCGCAACCAGAACGTCAAGCGCCTTATGGACATCGGCTGCAACCGCGGCCTTCGTCACCGCAAGGGCCTCCCGGTCCGCGGCCAGCGCACCCACACTAACGCTCGTACCCGCAAGGGCCCGAAGCGTCAGATCGGTGCTAAGAAGAAGAAATAAGGAGCGCTAGATAGATGGCTACTGCTAAGAAGAACGTTCGCGCTGCCCGTCTGAAGCGCGCGGACCGTAAGAACATTTCCGTGGGCCAGGCTCACATTCGTTCTACGTTCAACAACACGATCGTTTCGATCACCGATCCCCAGGGCAACGTCATTTCCTGGAAGTCGGCTGGCCAGGTGGGCTTCAAGGGCTCCCGTAAGTCCACGCCGTTCGCTGCCCAGATGGCTGCCGAGGCTGCTGCCAAGCAGGCCATGGAGCACGGTATGAAGAAGGTTTCCGTCTTCGTCAAGGGCCCCGGCTCCGGTCGTGAGACCGCCATCCGCTCCCTCCAGGCTGCTGGCCTCGAGGTCTCGAGCATCCAGGACAAGACCCCCATCCCGCACAACGGCTGCCGCCCCAAGAAGCGTCGCCGCGTGTAACTGAAAGGATCGTATCAATATGGCAATCGACAGGACTCCTGTTCTTAAGCGCTGCCGTCAGCTCGGGATCGATCCCGCTGAGCTCGGTTACAGCAGCAAGAAGGAATCTATCCGTCAGCCCAAGCGCCGTCGCAAGGAATCTGAGTACGGCATGCAGCTGCGCGAGAAGCAGAAGGTCAAGTTCATCTATGGCGTTCTGGAGAAGCAGTTCCACGGCTACTTCAACAAGGCCCGCAAGATGAACGGCGTCACCGGTGAAAACCTCATGATCATCCTTGAGTCTCGCCTCGACAACGTCGTCTTCCGTCTTGGCTTCGCCCGTACCCGCAAAGAGGCTCGTCAGTCCGTCCGTCACGGTCACTTCACCGTGAACGGCAAGCGCGTGGACATCCCGTCCTACCGCGTCAAGGCCGGCGACGTCGTCGCTGTCGGCGAGAAGTTCCGTGACCTCCTCCCCATCAAGGAGGCCCTGATTTCCTCCGAGCGCTTTGAGGTCCCTGGCTGGCTCGAGGTCGATATCGAGAAGCTGTCTGGTAACGTGCTCGCTCTGCCGACGCGTGAGCAGATCAGCGGTGATATCAACGAGCAGCTCATCGTCGAGCTCTACTCTAAGTAGTCCATCCGGGCTGCTGAGGCTGGAGGTAATACATGTCAGAATTCATTAGGC
This sequence comes from uncultured Collinsella sp., assembly GCA_959599615.1. Taxonomy (GTDB): domain Bacteria; phylum Actinomycetota; class Coriobacteriia; order Coriobacteriales; family Coriobacteriaceae; genus Collinsella. The sequence continues at coordinate 10,133 of CAUGKA010000002.1, forward strand.
CTCAGGTTCAGGTCGAAGAGATCAACGAGACGTCTGCTCGTGTCTCCGTCGAGCCGCTCGAGCGTGGCTACGGCGATACGCTGGGTAACTCCCTTCGTCGCGTACTTCTGTCCTCGCTCGAGGGTGCCGCCGTCGAGGCTATTCAGATCGATGGTGCGCAGCACGAGTTCATGACCATCCCTAACATGGTCGAGGATGTCACCGACATCGTCCTGAATGTCAAGGGTCTTGTCTTCAGGGCTCTCGGCACGACCGACGAGGCGACCGCCACCATCTCGGTTGACGGCCCCTGCGAGGTCACCGGTGCGGACTTCTTTATTCCGTCCGAGTTTGAGCTGGTCAACCCCGAGCAGCACATCGCTACGCTCACCGAGGGTGGCCATCTCACCATGAGCATGCGCATCGGCTATGGCCGCGGCTATGTTTCTGGCGAGGCCAACAAGCGCGACAACGATCCCATCGGTGTGATCCACGTCGACTCGCTGTACTCGCCGGTTTCCCGTTGCGCCAAGCTCGTTGAGGCTTGCCGTGTCGGTCAGCACACCGACTACGACCGCCTTGTCCTCGAGATCGAGACCAACGGCTCCATCGCCCCGCGCGACGCCGTGGTCCAGGCTGCCAATATCATCAACCAGCATATGGCCGCCTTTATGAACCTTGCCGAGACCCCCGAGGTCGAGGAGGAGGCTTCGATCTTCGCTCCCGAGGTCACCAACGACAACGCCGAGCTGGACAAGCAGATTGAGGATCTGGACCTTTCTGTCCGTTCCTACAACTGCCTTAAGCGCGCCAGCATTCACTCGGTCCGTCAGCTCGTTGAGTTCTCGGAGAACGATCTGCTCAACATCCGTAACTTCGGTGTTAAGTCGATCGAGGAAGTGAAGGACAAGCTTGAGTCCATGGGCCTGAGCCTGAAGGCTTAATGCTTCGCATATTTGAGGAGAAACTAGACCATGCGTCACAACGTTAAGAAGGGCCTGAAGCTCGGCACCGATGCGAGCCACACCAAGGCCATGAAGAAGAGCCTTGCAAAGGCCCTCTTCGAGAACGACCGCATCAAGACCACCGAGACCCGCGCTAAGGCGCTGCGTTCGGTCGTCGACCCGATCATTACTTGGGCCAAGAAGGGCGACCTGCACTCTCGTCGTCTGGCTATCGCCAAGCTCGGCGATAAGCAGCTCGTTGCCGAGATTTTCGACAAGGCTGCTCAGGGTATGTGGCAGGATCGCAACGGCGGTTACACCCGCATCATGAAGCTCGGTAATCGCAAGGGCGACAACGCTCCCATCGTTATCATGGAGCTCGTCACCGAGCCTTGCACGCCTAAGGCCAAGAAGGCTGCTCCGGCCCCCAAGAAGGCCGCTGCTCCCAAGAAGGTCGAGGCTGTCGAGGAGACTGCTGCCGAGGAGAGCGCTGAGTAGACATTCCGTCTGCATAGGCTATATTCGAGGGGTACGTTCGCGTACCCCTCTTTTTTTGTCGCGATACCGTTGCTTGTTTGTTGGGAGCGCCCATGACTGCGCCGTCTGATTTCAATTCGATTTCCGAGCTTGACGCTACACTCGTATTTCGCGTGGCCTATGATGGCTCGTCGTATAGCGGATTTGCCGAGCAGCCGGGACAGACGACGGTTGCGGGTGAGCTACGTCGAGCCATCGAGACTCTGCTTCGCCGCCCGGTCGATCTGACGTGCGCTGGGCGTACCGATGCCGGCGTGCATGCCGTGGCTCAGTACATCAGCGTGCCCGTAACGGACGCTGAGCTCGCTTGTACGCGCCGTAGGTGGCTGCGGGCTATGGATGCCCTGCTGCCCAAAGATATCGCCATTAACGAGGTCTACAAGGCCCGTAAAGGCTTTTCTGCGCGTTTTGACGCGCGCTCCCGTACGTATACATACCGCATCGCCGATCGAGATGCGCGCCCTGTGCTGTCCCGCGGTGCCGTGTGGTGGCATCGCTATCCCTTGGATGTTGAGGCTATGTCTGCTGCCTGCCCCGCACTGCTGGGCGAGCAGGACTTTAAAAGCTTTTGCAAGGTCGCTTCGGCCATTGGCAAGCCCACGTATCGCTGCGTGATGCGTGCCGAGTTTGGTCATGAAGTTGCGTTTGGCGAGGACATCCTGACGTTCACCATCGAGGGCAATGCGTTTCTGCATTCGATGGTCCGTACGATCGTGGGCACGCTTGTCGAGATTGGCATGCATCGCCGTGAACCCGAGTGGATGCGCGAGGTTATCGATGCTTGCGACCGCACCGCTGCGGGCCCCACGGCTCCTGCCTGCGGCCTTACGTTTATGGGCGTGGATTACGATCCCGCCGAGCTTGTCGTGCTCGACTAGGGGAGGGCTCGACGTGTCGTGCGTCGACACCTGTCATCTGTGGGCTGCGCGTGTGCAACATCTGTTCTTGGCGTGCAATGCAACCGGTGTCTCATTGCTTTTATTGCCGGGGTGTACCATGAACCACGGTTTGATTCATTGCTGTCGAGAGGACGGATAATTTGGTTCGACGTGGCTCGCATCCGCGACTTTCGGTGATCCTTGTGGTAGAAGGTTCGCCCAGCTATGCGATGCGTGCGCTCGAGAGTATCCAGAACCAAGACCTCTACGATTTGCAGATTGTCGTTGTCTGTCGCGATACTGCGCCCGGTGTGCGCCATTCGCTTCAAGTTGCTGCCGACAGGGACATCCATATTGATTTGATTGACGTCGAGGACGCGACGCGCGGCGCGTGTCTTCGTGCCGGTTTTGCTGCCTCGCGCGGCTCTCAAATCATCGCCATGAACGCCGATGAGTGGTTTGCTCCGCAATCCCTTTCCAAGATGGTCGATATCGCGTGCGATACTGCGGCAGACATAGTGTTCCCCACGGTGTCGCTCGACCGCTATGATGCACATCGAGAGCGCCATTCGCGCGTCTTGGATGCTACTCATATTTCCATTGATAGCAAATCTTCGATGGTGGCCGGGCTGCCTCAGTTGATTTTAGGCGGCCTAGTCGTTCAGACCTCTGGCGTGATGTATAGTCGTCCGCTGTTTGAGGCATGCCTGTCGCACGGCAAGGCGTACCGTACGGTTGAGTTTATGGTGTGCGCGCTCTCGCAGGCGCAGCGCGTCTCCGGATGCGGCGACGCTTGTTTCCACACGGTAGCGCCTAAGCTTACAGACGCCTTTGATCCCACCATGTATGCCAAGGTATCCGATGACACCCGAGCGCTCGACGAGCTTGCGGACTCACTCTCGGAAGCAGATAGCGGTGGTCGGCTCAAGCTGGCAAGCCAAAAGTTCTACTTTGCCGGACTGGTCGCCTGCATCGAGAATTTGTGTCTGAGCCCGCATGGGGTGTCGTCAATCGAGCGTTCCGCCCGCATGCGTGATATGCTCGAGGCGCCTCGAACCCGTCAGATGGTCGCCGCGCTCAAGGACAACCATCGGGGACTCGGTCTGTTGTTTGGGCCGATCGCCAGCGCTAAGCCCGCGCGCTGCGTGATGTGTACGCATCTGGCAGCTTTTCTTAACCGGACGGGCGCAAAACCCGCCTAAACGGCTCATTACGAAACAAACTTGCATAGAATTGTTTCGAAATGCGTTCTTATACACAAAAGCCTTCAAATAGCGTTAAACTATTCAATCACTGATTGATTGTCTCCGCCATCTTTTGGAGAGAGGGTTTGTATGGCTAAAAAACGCAATGGGCGCCAGGATGCCATTAGAGATATTGTGCGCAATAAGGATGTCCGCACGCAGCGCGTGCTGGTCGATGAGCTCCGTGCTATGGGCTTTGATTGCACGCAGGCGACTGTCTCTCGCGATATTGCCGATATGGGGCTGCGTAAGCTCCCTGAGGGCATCTATGTTCTGGCAGAGGACCTGCACCTGCAACGTATGGTTTCCGAGCTCGTAACGGGCGTTCTGCGTACTGATAATCTGGTTATGATCAAGGCTCAGCCTGGCGCGGCTTCCGGCATCGCCGCCGCCGTTGATGCGGCAGAGTTGCCCGATGTGCTTGGCTCGCTTGCCGGCAACGATACGATTTTGGTTATTGCCCAGACGGCCGAGGACGGCGAGCGTCTCGAGGCGCTGATCAATAAGTTGAGCAATTCTCGCAAGTAGGCGTGCGGGTCGTGCGTTCGGCATTGTGTACGCTGACATAGTGGCTTGTAAGGGGTATCGACGTTGGTCGGTACCCCCTTTTTGTTTGCCGGTATAAAGACCGCCCTCCAGGTCGTTTCAAACTAAAAGGCCCCGAGCAGTTCAATAAGCTGCTCGGGGCCTTGTTGGCTTTAGTCGCGTACTTCTTAGCCGACCGTATCGTCAGGCGTGGGCGAGGGGTCTGGAGTGGGCGTAGGCGTAGGCGTGCCGCCATCGCCGCCGGTCGAACCACCAGTGGAGCCGCCCGTCGAGCCACCGGTCGTACCGGTGCCGCCGGTGGTGTCGCCGCCTGTGGTCTCGGTGGTCGTGGTCGTCGTGGTAGTCGTTGTGGTGGTTTCCTCTTCCTCTTCGTCCTCGTCCTCGTCCTTGTCGTCGTTCTCCGACTTCTTGGTGTTGTTGGTGCCGTAGAACTTCCAGACGCTGTTGTTCTTGTAGGTGGGCGCCGTTCCGGTCGCAAACTCCTCGCGCTCGGTACCGGTCAGAACGGTGTTCATAAACCGCTTAAAGACAGGCAGGTTGGTGCTGTCGCCCAGCAGGTCCGTGCCGTACTTTTGGATGGGGATCTCGCCCGCGGAATAGCCGGTCCACAGGGCGCATGCCAGCTGCGGGGTATAGCCGCAGAACCACAGGTTGGTGGTGTTGTCGGTGGTGCCCGTCTTGCCGGCATAGGGCTGGTTGACACTCAGGGCGCCGGCAGCACCCGTACCGCTGCCCTTCATGACGCCGGACAGAACATCGGTGACCGCGGCGGCCTCGCCCTCGGTAAGCACCTGTGAGGGATTGTCGGTGTGCTGGTACAGCACCGAACCGGTACGAGAGTCAATCTCGGTGATGGCGATCGGCTGGCGATAGTAGCCGCCGTTGGCAAACGTCGCGTAGGCGGCGGCCATCTCGAGCGGCGAGATCGAGCCGGTGCCGAGGGTCATGACGGGAACGTCCTCGATGTTGTCCTTGGCGGGGTCGATGCCGAGCTTTTTGACGAGCGAGATGATCTTGCTGTTGCCGACGGCTTCCGCCACCTGGATGTAGCCGGTGTTGGAGGAGTATGCCGTCGCCTGCTTAAGCGTGATGGTGCCGTAGCTTTGATTGGCGTAGTTTTGTACCTCGGTTGTGGTGCCCTTGGCCTTGAGCGGCGAGTTGCAGTTGAGGGTGACGTTGGGGTTCATGCCGTTTTGGATGGCAGTTGCCAGCGTAAAGGCCTTAAAGGTGGAGCCGACGGGACGCTTGGCCGTGGCATGGTTTACGTGGTTCTCGTCGGCGTTGTAGTCGTAGCCGCCCACCATGCACTTGATGTAGCCGGTCTTGGGGTCGACGACGACCATGCCCATGTCCAGGCCGTCAAGCGAGAGCGTGTCGAGCTGCTCGCGGACGGCATTCTCTGCCACCTGCTGCATCGTGGGGTCGATGGTGGTCTTGACGGTCAGGCCGCCCTTAAAGAGCACGTCGGTCGAGAACTCCTGCTCCAGCAGCTGCTTGACGTAGGAGACAAAGTAGGGCTGCGAGTATACGTCGACGCCGCTGCCCGAGATTTCGGTCACGTTGAGGGTGATGGGCTCGGCCTGTGCGGCATCGTGCTCCTCCTGGGTGATGTGGCCCAGGCGCAGCATGTTGTCGAGAACCTTGTTGCGGCGGGACAGTGCCAGATCGGGATTGACCGTGGGGTCGTACTGCGAAGGCGAGTTGGGAAGGCCGATGAGTAGCGCGGCCTCGCTCAGGGTGAGGTCGGCGGCGCTCTTGGACAGATAGGTCTCGGCTGCGGCCTCGATGCCGTAGGCGCCGTGGCCGTAATAGATGGTGTTGAGGTACATCATGAGGATCTCGTCTTTGGAGTACATGTCCTCCATCTTGATGGCGATGTAGGCCTCGCGCACCTTACGCTCAATGGTCGAGTCGAACTGCTCCTCCTGCAGGATGGTGTTGCGCACAAGCTGCTGGGTGATAGTCGAGGCGCCTTCGTGCCCGCCGCCGAGGGTTGCCACCGCAGCACGCGCGATACCCCACAGGTCGATACCGCCGTGCTCGTAGAAGCGCTCGTCCTCGACGTCAACGGTGCCCTGCAGCACGTAGGGGGAGACCTCGTCCTTGGTGATGGATTTGCGGTTTTGCGTGTAGAAGCTCGCGATCTTGTTGCCGTTGCAGTCGACGATCTCGGTGGGCTCGCTCACCAGATACGCGTTGGCGTCGGTGTAGTCGGGCAGATCGGACAGCCAGCGGTTGACGTTGCCGACCATGCCGATGCCAAACGCCACGCCCGCAATCAGCAGAAAGCCCAAAAACGAGAGCAGGATTATGGGCAGGGCGTGCGTCTTTGAACGGCTGTGTCCCTGTCGTTGGCGAGGACCCATATATTGACCTCCAGGTATGTCGTGCCGGACGGTGGATGTGCCGTCGGGGCAGGATGGACATAAGTTATTACACGATAAACCAAACGGGGCGCGCGAGGCCTCGTGTATGCTGGAAGACGGCATTTTTCAGAGTGAATGCATACCTTGGTAAGGAGTTTGTCGATGGCGATTCGGGCGATGGGGCCGAGCGGACAATGCGAGACTGGATTGGATGTCGTCAGTGCGGCGCTGCCCGAGCTGCTGGCGCCGGCGGGCGGACTCGACCAGATGCTTGCGGCTATCGCCGCGGGTACCGATGCCATCTATGCGGGGTTGGGCGGCTTTAACGCCCGTGTGAGCGCCCACGGCTTTACGGATGACGAGTTTGCGCGCGGCTGCGCCGTGGCGCATGCCCATGGCGTGCGTGTGTACGTGACGCTCAACGTGTTCGTGTTTGACGATGAGTTGTCCGACGCGGTGGCGTTGGGAGCTCATGCACTGGAGCTGGGCGCCGATGCTCTGATTGTGGCCGATGCCGGGTTGGCCTGCGCGCTGAGCGCGGCGATTCCCGGGGTCGAGATTCACCTGTCTACGCAGGCGGGCGTTCATAGCGAAGGCGCCGTGCGGCTTGCCGCCGATGAGTTGGGGGTCGAGCGCGTGACGACGGCGCGCGAGCTGACGGTCGACGAGATTGCGGCGCTCTGTGCCACGGGCGTGCCCATCGAGGTATTCTGCCACGGTGCGATTTGCATCGGCTATTCGGGGGCGTGCGAGTTCTCGGCCCTGCGGCGTGGACGATCGGCGATGCGCGGCGACTGCACACAGCCGTGCCGTCTGGCGTACGACCTAGTGGACGAGGCGGGACAGAGCGTTGTCGCCGTTGAGGGGGATCGTCTGCTGTGTCCGCATGACTATCTGGGTATTGCGCATCTGCCCGAGCTTGTAGATGCCGGCGTGGCGTCGCTCAAGATCGAGGGGCGCATGAAGAACCCCGATTACGTATTCAACGTGGTGCGGGTTTGGCGCCGGGCGCTCGATATGCTGCGCGACGGCGCGTGGGACCCCGGTGCCGTGGAAGAGCTTGAGCGCGAGCTGGGAAGGTCGTTTAACCGTGGGTTTACCGATGCGTACCTGCGAGGGCGTTCGGGTGCCGAGCTGATGAGCTTTGAGCGTGCAATTAACCAGGGCGTGCGCGTGGGGCGCTTGGTCGCTGTGGGCCACGAAGAGGTGACCGTTGAGCTCGATGCCGCCGTGGCGGCGGGTGACACGCTCGAGATTCGGTTCTATCCGGGCGTCGACGCGCGCCCCGATGTGCCCAAGCGCTGGCCGCAGGTGCCCTGCCCGGTGGATGCCGCAGCGGGGAAGCGCGTCGTCGTGCATTGCAAGCGTAAGGTGGACGCGGGCTGCGAGGTATACCTGATTCGCAGCGCCGGCGTGTTGGATCAGACAGCGGCGGTGTTGGAGCGCATGCGGGCCGAGGCGGATGCGATTGCACCCGTTGCGCGCGCCGTTGAGGTGCTGCCCTTTGAGGACGTTGCGGTGGATGGCGGTGCGTCGACGGAGTTGGCGGAGCGCGCGGTTCCCGCTCACATGGTTTTTGCTTGGCAGCTGATGGATGCCGATCCGCGCGGAGAACGCGATTTATCCGACGCCGTTGTGGTGCTGGACGAGGTGTGCCGCACGGGTGACGTTGATCGGACCCGCTCACTTATGCAGCGTGCCGGGCGCGTCGTCTGCCGCAACCTGGGACAGGTGGTGATCGCTCGCGAGCTGGGCATGACGTTTGACGTGGCGGCGCCGGTGTTCTGCGCGAATCGGGTCACGCTTACCTGGCTGCGCGGACTCGGGGCGGGGCGGGTGTACTTGTCGGCCGAGTTGCTCGGCAATGATGCGGAGCGTGTTGCCGAGCTTGCCGCTTGTCCCGGTGTCTTGGGGCCTGTCGATGCCGACCGTCCCGAGCTCATGGTGTGCGAGCACTGCTTGCTGACTGCCGAGGGCGCCTGCGCCACGGATGCAACGGGGCAGATCCGTTGCCGTGACTGCTCGCGCCGTCAGCAGGCGCGCTTTTTGGTCGAACGTGACGGCACGCGTTTGCCGGTCGTTATCGACGCGTGCGGCAGGACGAGGATTTTCCTGTCGTAGGTGCCGCGTCGCGCTGTTTTGGTTATTATTAGTGGGTTTATGAACTTCCAGCACCGCCGTATCCGGTGAGGGTGCTATAGCAAAAGGAGGATACCCAATGCTGTCTGTTGACGAGCAAATGCGTATCATCACCTCGGGTGCAGCGCAGATCGTCCCCGAGGCCGACCTTCGCAAGAAGCTTGAGAAGGGCGAGCCCCTCAACATCAAGCTCGGCGTCGATCCCACCAGCCCCGACCTGCACCTGGGCCATGCCGTGCCCCTGCGCAAGATGCGTCAGTTCCAGGACCTGGGCCACAACGTCACCCTTATCATCGGCAACGGCACTGCGCTGATCGGCGACCCCTCGGGCAAGAACTCCACCCGCCCGCAGCTTTCGCAGGAGCAGATCGAGGCCAACGCCGAGACCTACGTGAGCCAGGCCATGAAGATCCTGGACCCCGAGAAGACCACCATCGTGCACAACGGCGACTGGATCCTTTCGATGGACCTGGCCGGCCTGCTGCAGGTGTGCTCCAAGTTCACCGTCGCCCGCATCCTTGAGCGCGACGACTTTACCAAGCGCTACCAGTCCCAGACGCCGATTGCCCTGCACGAGTTTCTGTACCCCGTGATGCAGGCCTTCGACTCCGTTCAGATCAAGGCCGACGTCGAGATGGGCGGCACCGACCAGCTCTTCAACCTGCTCGCCGGCCGCGAGCTCATGGAGAAGATGGGCATGGAGCCGCAGATCGCGCTTACCATGCCGCTGCTCGAGGGCACCGACGGCGTGCGCAAGATGTCCAAGTCCTATGGCAACTACATCGGCCTGACCGACGCTCCCAAGGATATGTTCGGCAAGACCATGTCCATCCCCGACGAGATGATCGGCAAGTACTATCGTCTGGCCAGCTCGCTCACCCCGGCCGAGGTCGACAAGATCGACGCCGCCTTGGCCGATGGTTCCGCCGATCCCTATGAGCTCAAGCGCGCACTGGGCCGCGACCTGTGCGACACCTACCACGGCGCCGGCGCCGGCGACGAGGCACAGGCCGAGTTCGACCGCGTGTTCAAGGAGGGCCAGCTTGCCGACTTCCCCGAGAAGCACGTTGAGCTGACCGTCAACGACGAGGGCCAGATTTACCTCGCCGGCTTGCTCAAGGACCTGGGCCTTTCGGCCAGCGCCGGTCAGGCCCGCCGCGACATCGACGGCGGCGGCGTCAAGATCAACGGCAAGGCTGTGGCTTCCAAGAGCTACAACATCGATCCGAGCGCCCTCAAGCTGGGCGACACCCTCTCCGTGGGCAAGCGCAAGGGCTTCAAGTTGGTCTAGTAAGTAGGTTAGCCTAACATGTGCAATAGGGCCGCAGCCGGAACGATTCCGACTGCGGCCTTTTTGGCACTTGGGGACGTTCCTTTTGTGTCGGCACTTTGGGACACTCCTTGTCATTGGTACAAAGCAACCTGTCCCCATTGCGCCAAGCGGCGTGTGCCGTTAAGCGGAGGGGGTGTATTCCCGACCCATCGTTTGGGCATACAATGGCTATTGTCTTGCTGCGGTGAAGGCCTGTCCGCTCCGCAGCTGTTTTCTACGGTTAAAGGAGAATGTATGTCCGTTGAGGTCATGAGGTCTGTGATCGAGGCCGCCGAGGGCCGCGTGCTCGTCGACACGCTGTTTACCAATGCGCAGATCGTCGACGTGTATGGCCAGCGTGTGGCGCCCGGTAGCGTTGCCGTCAAGGACGGTGTGATCGTCGGCGTGCTCTACGATGGTCGCGACGATGCCGCTGGCACCTACGAGGCAACTGAGGTCGTCGACTGCCAGGGTCGCTATCTCGCTCCCGGTTTTATTGACGGGCATCTGCACATTGAGTCCTCGAACATCCGTCCCGCCGAGTATGCTCGCATGGCCGCGACGCGCGGTACTACCACCGCCATTGCCGACAGCCACGAGATTGCCAATGTTGCCGGTCTCGACGGCCTGCGCTTTATGATCGAGGATGGTCGTCGTGCGCCCATCTCCATCAAGTACATGATGCCTTCGTGCGTGCCCGCACTGCCCGACGAGCAAGCGGGCGCTGTGATTACCGCCGCTGACATGCAGGCGTTTTTTGCCGAGCATCCGGGCGATGTCTTTGGTCTGGGCGAAATGATGAACCTGCCGGGCGTCTTTATGGCCGACCCCGAGACCTGTGCTCGCATCGATGCTGCCAACCAGACGCCATCCAAGCAGGTTGACGGCCATGCGCCACTCGTTGCCGGTAAGGACCTCAACGCCTATGCCGCAGCGGGCATTATCGCCGACCACGAGTCGACGATTCCCGAGGAGGCGCTCGACAAGCTGTCCCGCGGCATGTATGTGATGCTGCGTGAGGGTACGTGCAGCCACGACCTGGCCAATTTGTCTCCGATGCTGCTGGAGAACCCTGCCCGCGCCCGCCGCTGCTGCTTTGCGACTGACGACCGCGCTCCCTCCGATGCTCTTTCGACCGGCATGATCGACAATGCCTGCCGCGTGGCCATCGAGGCCGGCATCGACCCGGTGGTCGCCATCTCCATGGCGTCCCTTTCCACGGCTGAGGCATTTGGCCTGGACCACGGCTGTCGCGACCCGCATGAGCTCCGTGGCGCGATCGCCCCGGGCAAACGCGCCGACCTGCTGTTGCTCGATGACCTGACGTTTGCCAAGGCTCCGCATCGCGTATATGCCGCCGGTGCTCTGGTGGCGCAGGACGGCACCTTTGTGGGCGAGATCGCACCCGAGATGGCCGAGGTCGCAGCGCTTGCCGATGAGCTGCGTGCTTCCGTTAAGCTGCCGAAGCTATCGCTCGACGTGTTCGACTATGCCTTTAAGCCGGGCGAGGCCGTGATTGACGTGGTGCCGGGTAAGGCCATCACGGGTATGGCTCGCCCCGAGAGCGCCGAGGGCCTGCGCCGCATTATGCTGATTGAGCGCCATGGCCGCGGCGTGTCGCTGCAGGCCGAGGGCGCCGACGGCGACGGCCCCGCTGGCCTGGGCCTGGTCGGCAAGCATATCGGTCGCGGCTGGGTGCGCGGCTTTACCATCACCGGTGGCGCCATTGCCTCCACGATCGGCCACGACTCGCACAACGTGTGCGTGGTGGGCGACAATGCGGCAGATATGATGGCTGCCGTTGAGGCCGTGGGCCAGGGCGGCCACGTGCTGGTGCGCAACGGCGAGGTCGTGGCGCGCATTCCGCTGGCGCTCGGTGGTCTGATGAGCGAGGGCACGGCCGAGGATGTCGCCGCGCAGCACGACGACTTTATGGTCAAGGCGCGCGCCATGGGCATCGAGCCGCCGCTCGACCCCATCATGGGCATCATCTTCCTGCCCCTGCCGGTGATCCCGACGCTCCGCATCCGTCCCGAGGGCATGTTCGACGTCACAACCTTCACCTACGCCGACTAGTCATCAGGGACGTTCTTAAACGACTAGCCGTTGGGGACACTCTTTGGCGGGCTGCCTGACGTCGCGACCGTGGGGCCTCTGGCGCGCGTGAGCTATTTGCTAGGTCCATGTAACGTTTATAACTACGGGGTCTTATTCGAGCTCCCTTTGGGTACGGTGTTTTCAGATATACATCTGTTTTCACTACTAAGCCCGAAGGGAGCTTTTCTATGTTTAAACTGATTGCATCCGATATGGACGGCACACTGCTTGACGAAAACGGCCAGGTGCCTCCCGAGACCTACGAACTGATTCTGGCGCTACACGAGCATGGCGTGCATTTCGCCGCATCGTCAGGTCGTCGCTACGATCGCCTGTGCGAGTTCTTTGCGCCCGTTCGCGACAAGATGGACTTTGTCGCCGCTAACGGCGCCCAAGTCTACGCCGACGGTAAGATGGTAGACCGTGAGGTGTATTCCCACCTGGCGATTCGAAGGCTCGCCCAAGCCGTCAGGACGTTTCCCAATCTGCATCTTGCGCTCTTTGACCGAACCAAGTCCTTTCTGCTCGATGACGAGTGCAAGTTCGTGCGTGAGGTCGATAAGGACCTTCCCAATGCCGAGCGTATTTGGGAGCTGCCCGATCCCAGCGTAAATATCATCAAAGCGAGTATCTTTTGCGACGACAGTGCGGTTATGGACAGTGCGTACGTGCTACAGCGCGAACTTGGTCAGCTCTTTACTTTTGCGCCTTCGGGCAACGCGTGGATCGATGCCATGCAGCCTGGTGTATCGAAGGCCTCGGGTATCGCGCAGCTCGCGGAGCATTACGGCATTGATCGCGACGAGGTCATAGCGTTTGGCGACTCGATGAACGACTACGAGATCATTCGCTTTGTCGGCACGGGCTGCGCGATGGAAAACGCGCGCCCCGCGCTTAAGGCGGTGGCCGATCGCGTGGTGGGTTGCAACCGCGACCACGCCGTCCAGCAAGAACTCCGCCGTGTTCTGGAGAGCCTTGCTTAATCCAGCAGTTAGGGACGTTCCTTTTCTGCCGGGTTGCTGCTGCTAGGCGAGGGCGGCCATGATGGTGTGGGCGACGCCGTCGTGGTCGTTGTCGTATCCGGTGACGGCGTCGGCGGCCTCGCGGTCTTCGGGCTCGGCGTTGATCATGGCCATGCCGTGGCCCGCTGCCTGCAGCATGGGGATGTCGTTGATGTTGTCGCCGAACGCCCAGGCGTCGGCGAGACGCTCGCCCAGGTGCTCGCATAGCCACGTGAGGGCCGTTCCCTTGGTGGCGCCCTCACCCATGACCTCGATATTCATGGCGTACGAACGCGTGACCTCAATGCCTCCGAGCGTGTCGAGCTCAGCCGCGATGGCGTCGCGATCGGCCGGGTCGTGCCAGTACATGGCGATGCGTTCGAGCGTCTCGACCCCGTCGATTTTGCTGTCGATATCCATGTCGATCGGCGTTCGCGTGCGCTTGAGCGAAGCCGCGATGTGAGGATCGCCGCCACAGAATTCGTCCAGGCGCGTGTAGAGCGAGCGGGGGAGGAAACACTGCCCATCGGCGAAAATGTCGAAGGTCACATCGTGGCAAGCGGCGATGCGATGGATGCGATGGGCGATACCGCGGTCGAGCGGTCGGCTCAAGATGCACGTGGCGCGTGAGGCATCGGTAGGCACATCCTCGTCGAGCTGCCAGACGCTGGCACCATTGGCGCAGACCGCGTAGTGTACGGCAGGATGGGCGAGGATGGGCTCAAAGATGCCCGACAGCGGACGTCCTGTGCACGGTACAAACTCAATGCCGCGACGTGCGAGCTCGTCGAGCATCGCCCAGGTGGCGTCACTCATCCGCTTGTCACTCGTCAACAGCGTTCCATCCATATCGGAAAAAACAATCATTCGATGCAGTCCTTTCTGCTGGCATAAAAAGCGTGGCCGAGGGCGGTGATGCCCTGGCCACGCTCGAGTTCTATAACGGTCCGCGTCCTAGCGGTCGGCGAGCGGCTTGTACTCCAGCGGCTCGATCACCGGACGGTATGCCGGGCGAATGATGCGATGTGCGCAGAAGAGCTCTTCCATGCGGTGTGCCGACCAGCCTGCCATGCGGGCGACGGCGAATAGCGGCGTAAAGAGCGTCTCGGGCACGCCGAGCATCTTGTAGATAAAGCCCGTGTACAGGTCGATGTTGGCGCAGATGGGCTTGGTCATGCCGTGGTCGCGCATCACCTGCGGTGCCAGGCGCTCGATGCGCTCGATGAGCGCGAACTCATCGCCCAGGTCCTTCTTGGCGGCAAGCGTGCGCGCGTAATGGCGGCACACCTCGGCGCGCGGGTCGCTCAGCGTGTAGACGGCGTGGCCCATACCGTAGATGAGACCCGTGCCGTCGAAGGCCTGCTTGTCGAGGATCTTGCCCAGGTAGGCCGCGACCTCGTCCTCGTCCTCCCAGTTGGAAACATGCGCGCGGATGTCCTCGTGCATAGACACGACCTTGGCATTGGCACCGCCGTGGCGCGGGCCCTTGAGCGAGCCGATAGCCGCGGCGTAGGCGGAATACGGGTCGGTGGCCGAAGACGACAGCACGCGGCAAGCGAAGGTGGAGTTGTTGCCGCCGCCGTGCTCGGCATGCAGCATGAGCATAACGTCGAGCAGCATGGCTTCGTCGCGGGTGAACGCCATGCCGCCGCGCAGGACCTGTAGGATGGTCTCGGCGGTGGAGAGACCGGGCGTGGGGTGCGGCACGTGAACCTCGGAGCCGCGAAGCTTAGCGATCGAGGCCATGTGCGCGAAGGCGGCGATGCGCGGGAGACGTGCGAGCATGGAAATGGCGACGTCGATTTCGTGCTCGGGCGTGATCACGTCTGGTTCGGCATCGAAGGCGTAGAGCAGCAGCACGGCGCGCTGGAGCACGTTCATGATGCTCGACGACACCGTGGTCATAGGGAACTCTTTGACGTACTCGTCGCTCAGATGTCTAAAGGCGCCCAGGCGCTCGCAAAAGCCGTCGAGCTCTTCCTTGTTGGGCAGCGAACCCGTGATAAGCAGATAGGCGACTTCCTCGTAGCCGTAGCGATTCTCGGCCTGGGCATTGTTGACCAGATCCTCGATGCTGTAGCCGCGAAGCGTGAGCTTGCCCTGATCGGGCACGACCTTTCCGTCGACCTTGTTGTAGCCGTGCACATCCGAGATGCGAGTGAGGCCCGCGACCACGCCCGAGCCGTCGGCATTGCGCAGGCCGCGCTTGACATTGTGCTCAACAAACAGGCCCTCGTCATAAGGGTCGGTCGGCAGGCCGTGGTAGAGGCTTTCGCTCTCAGGCGAAATCTGGCGGCTTGCTTCGTAATCCAGAACCAGGCGGCTCAAGTGGTCATCGAAGCGGTAATAGATTTTCTTGGCGTCGTAGGCCATGCGCGCTCCTCTCCGGGCCGCATCGGGGTGACTTGCATGGGCATGCGCGCGTCAGGCTATCCCCAGCGGCTTGTTCGCTACAGGCGGTACATAAAGTTAAAGACGTCCTCGCGCTGGATGGACACGTTGACGCCCGAAAGCTCGCCGGCCTCGGCCAGCGCCTTCTGCAGCTCGGCGAAGTCGAGCTTAGACTCGGCGGTGTCGGCCAGCATGGTCATGGTGAAGATGTCCTCGATAATGGACTGCGTGATGTCGCGGATGTCGACGTTGGCCTCGCCAAGAACACGGGTGACGCCGGCGACGATACCGGGGCGGTTCTTGCCAAGGACGGTGATGACGATGCGGGAGGACGAGATCTCGGCCATGGGAAACCCTTTCGCGTGGTTGCGGCGCGCGGGGGCGCTCCGCTACGGTACAGTGTTCATCATTGTACCTGTCTGGCGCCAAAAGGGGTGTGCTTACTGCGGCGTTACACGTCTGCAACATGAGCGTAAGGGGGAAGGCCGTACGGGGAAGAGCCGTCTGGCGCGTGTCCGGCTCGTGTTGGGTTGATTTCCGATCTCAGCCGAACACATTGAGCGGACAGGCCGTTCCCGCAGTCAGCCGAACGCCTCCGACGGCTGATTCCGAACTGGAAGCGGAGGGCATCCCCGCCCTTCGGTAGGGGATACCGCTCCGCGGCGCATGCCGCGGGCGGCGCCCCTATCGGACCACCGTGACCTCAGTTGGGATGGGCCCAGCACTGCCGCGTACTCGGTGAGCTAGAGCCAACTGTTCGTCTTCACGTCGCGTATGGCGATATTTCGGTCGTCCGGCTCGGTGATGCCGTAGCCGAACGCCTGGAGCGTCTCGATGGACTCCTGGATCCTCTGTTGGAACATGGGACCCGGATCGACCCTCGGCCCGAGGTGCCCGCGCCAAAGGCACGGCGTGGCGCGCAGCATGTTATGGATTTTGGAGATGGGCTCGATGTCGGCGTAGACGTTGAGCGTCGCCATGGCGTCCTTGTGGCCGAGGATCGATTGGAGCGCCTTGATATCGCCGCCTTGGCGGATCCACTGCGTTGCGAACGTGTGGCGAAGGCCGTGGAACGTGATCAGATCGTCGTTGGTGCCCATGAGGCCGTTGGTCTCCGAGAACGTCTTGAACGCCCTGCGGATATAGCTTGTCGTCGCGAAGGTCGCGCCCGGCTCCGACAGGATGTAGCAGTCCCCGATCTCGACCGCCCCGGTAAGGCCGCGCAAGCGCAGCTTTCCGCAGTCGATCTCGTGGGTCTCCTTCAGGAAGGGGAGTAGGCCGACCGGGTCGATGGGGATACCCCTGGCGTCATGGGTCTTGGTGTCCTTGATGAACGAACCCATTCCCTTCGCGTACGCCACCGAGTGTCTGATCGAGATCAGGCCCGTCTCGAAATCCACATCGCACCACCGAAGGCCGCAGACCTCGCCGATTCGCATCCCCGTGTGCAGGGCGAGTACGACCGCCCTCTAATCCTCGGCGGACCAATCGAGTCCGAACTCCTTTCGGGCATCCTCTTCGCTCATGACTTCGAGAAGGTCTCCGGGTTGGCAACGAAGGGCGAGGCATAGCTGCTCGAGTGTGTTGAAGCGAATGCCGCGAATATGCCCTTTTTTAATACGGGACAGGTTCACGGGCGTGGTTCCAATCCTTTCGGCAAGTTCGTTCGAGGAAATCTTTCGCTCGGCCATGATCTTGTCGAGGCGAACAATTACGGGCATGGCGTTTCCTTACGCAATCTCGTCGGAGTCGAGGTACAGCTCTCGGGCGTACAAGAAGAGCTGGGAAAGCATGAACAGGACGATGCCGAGAACCAGAGAGGTCCAATCGAATGATGAAGCGATCTCTTGGGCGCCGACGGCCCCCTCGCCGCCAAACATCGAAACGGAGGTTTTGAGTGAGCCGGCGTAGAGGCTGGTGGCAGCTTGAACAACGAAGAGAATACCGAGCACCTTCAAGCATGTCGCAGACCCTTTCTTGAAGGGGTCTCCGCTCTTGATCGTCCACACGAGAACGGCGCTGAGGATGGTCGTAGCGATACCGATGACGGCAGGGACCAATGTCGAGATCGCAAGGGCTGGATACGCGGGGGAGTCTGCAATTACAGGGTTGTCGAGCACTTCGATTGCTGGCTTTAAGGAGAACGCCACTTGTGCGATGGCGGTGGCGCAAAGGGTCGCAGAGGCTATCGCACATGCGATGCGGAAGGAATGAAGCCGGGGAGTGCGATTGTCGGAACTCATAATAACCTCCGAATAATTTAAAAAACTCAGGTTACTTTTTAACAGTTTATGTTAAATTGACTTTGCCGGCAAGTAATAAGGGCCGAGCATTTTGTTCGGCCCCTCTGTTCCGACTGGATGAGGTTAAGGTTGGCGATGAATATGCTCAAAATCTCGAAGGCGATCTTTAGGTCGCTTCTCTCCTCCAGGTCGCTCTGTGTTGTCGTTGTTGCGTTGATGGTTCTTTGTGCTCTGCCCGTCTTCAGGAGCGCGGCTGGCATCGACGGACGGGTCGAATACCTCGAGTCGGGAATAACCCGTGTTGAGCAGGAATTGTCAGCATCCTATGCGGATGCGCTTGTGAATGCGGGGGAGGACGGTGTCTATACCTCTTCATCAAGCATGCCCGCGCTTCTGTACCCTCTTGCCGCGGGACGTCTTATCTTGGCACCGCTCTCTCCCCTACTTCCGTTTCTGCAGATATCGGATGGAGAGTACGCCTATTATGACGGATCGAAGGAGTACTTGCTATGGGTCGCAACGGCCGTTGCCGTCTCGTTCCTTGCCGCGCGTCTTAACAAACGTGAAAAGCTCATCATCCAGGCACCGATGGGCGAGCTGGGTAGACTTGTTGCATCGAGCGTATGGGCGAGTGTTTTTGCAATGCTTGCCGTCCTCGCCATCAATCTTCCAGGGATAATCGCCGCGCTTGTGAAGAATGGCCCAGGCTCGCCGTTCTATCCGATAGGCTACATTCAATATGCGACTCCGGTTATCAAACCGGCTTGGCTGGTGTTCGCGCAGACGGCCATCTTGCAATTCTTGGTGGCAGCGTTCATCTCGCTTGTCGTTCACCTTGCCGTGAAGATTGCCAATAACCCTACGCTTGGAATCGTGTTCGTATGTGCCCTGATGGGGGTGACGATGGTTCCCGGGTATTACGGAAGATCCATCGCTTTACGTGAGTTCGCCCTGTTGAATCCCCTTACGTATGCGAACACTGAGTTGACCGTCGGCGCCTATAGCCCGTACCCGACAACGCAGATAGTGAATCTGCCTGGACTTTGCTTCGAGCGTGGCGCGATTGCCCTCGTATGCGCAATCGGGATCGAGGTGCTGGCAATTAGCCTGCTTTGCGTTGCTGGAAAGAGCGGCTGCGCGTGCCCGATATCCCCGATTTGTCTTGAGAGAGGTTCCTTCACTGCATCGAGAACGGCAACTCGTTCGAGCGCTTGTGCCTCCGCCGTTGCATACGTAAGAACGATGGGGAAACTGCTCCTGCGTTCTCCTACCCTCGCCGTATGCGCGATTGCAATGTCGACGACGATGCTGGCCCCGGCTCTGGTCGAGATGTTTTCTGACGCTGATAACGTTTCCGCTGTTCGGTATAGGGATGGGGAGCTCCGTTCAATAGATCGGTATCTAGAGCAGAACGCTGCGAATATGGACGTCGAGGGCAAAGCGGCCCTGGAAGACATGCGGGATGCTCTTTCGGGTTTCGTGTACGCGCCTATGCCTGCGGAGGGGTTTCGAAGCCTTGCGTCGTACGAGCGCGCTCGAGGTGAGCTGGGCGCGGCAGATGCGACTCTCCTGCAATCGATCGGAATCGAGCCGGAGACTCCTTCTCGTGCGGAGGCGCGCGCCCTTCTGCTTGAGTCGATCGCGAGCTTGCCGGACCCCAAGGTTTACGAGTTAAGTACGAAGATGCCCCCATTAATCCTCCTTTCGTATCTCCAGGCAGCGCTTCCCTCCTTATTTTTGCTGTTGCCCGTGGTTGTCACATCGCTCGCGTGCACCCACCTGCAGTGTCGTTCCCTTCTGGTTCTCCAGATCCCCGCAACAGCGCATGTGCGTTTTCTGACGGCTGTTGCGCTGGCTCTCCTGCTTGGCTTGGTGCTGCTTTTGGTGTCGATGGTTCCCGCTGTCGTTGTGTCCGTGATTAAGAACGGTGCGGGTGGATCGGAGTATCCCGTCGCTCTCATTCGGGCGGGAGCTTCGACAACGTCCACGGTGGGGGAGGCGGTGTTGTGCAGTATTCCGTTGCTGGTCATGGCATACGGCGTGATTTCCGTCGTCGCTGCGTTGACAGCAGCGATTAGCCGCAACCCCGTTGTCACCGGAATGGTTTGCGCGGTTCTCTTGGTGTTGGGTTCGTTGAGCGCTCATGTTGAAAGCGTGGGCATGGGCGTCGCGCTGCTGGCTCCATTCGCCTCGTTTGATCCCGCTTCCCAGGTGGGGACGATTGGGTTCCTTGGGCGAGGGACGAACGCGATGCCTTTTGGAGAGGTCGTCGGCGCATCGGGCGCTCTGCTGGTGGTCTTGGGCGCCGTATCTCCGTTGATGGTGCGCCTGAGTGTTCCAAAGATCGAAAGGGGATGATCTCGATGATTGACCTTCAAACGCTGACGATCTCTTATGGAAAGAAGGTGCTCGTAGATTCGGTGAACGCTGAGTTTGCCCCGGGTACGGTCTACGGTCTCGTCGCTCCGAACGGGCATGGAAAGACGACGTTGCTGCGTGCGATGGCAGGTTTGCCGGGTCCTCGCGTGGACGGGAGCATCGTTCTGGATGAGGTGCAGGGTACGGGTGCGAGAGAGGTCCGTTCTATGATCTTCTATGCACCTGGTGAGGGGACGCTGCTGTATCCTGGATTGCGTGCGGAAGATCACCTCAAGATGGTTTGCGATATGTGGCCGCATGCTCGCGATATCGAAGAGATAGTGGAACAAACGCAGATAGGCGAGTTCGCGAAGATGAGGATCCGCACTCTGAGCCAGGGCATGAAGCAGCAGCTTACCCTGGCGATTGCGTATGCGACGGGCGCGCGGTACCTTCTATTAGATGAGCCCATGAACGCGCTCGACCCCAGCAGGGTGGACTTGCATTCCGAGATTCTCAGGAAGCTGGCCGATTCTGGTACGTGCATCATCATGTCATCCCACATCTTGGATTCGGTCGATAGGCTGTGCGATGAGATTCTGTTTTTGAAGGATGGGAGGCTCATTAGAAGCATTCCGCAAGATGATGCTGCGCCGAAGTCTCCTGGATCCCATTTCGCAAAGCCTGCCGGACGCGCCGAGGGTGTGCTAAGCACGTATCGGCGACTCTACGAAAAGGGCGGGTAGAAATGCAAGTTAATAATCTATGTGGTCAATATAATACCGTTGAACCAGCGTATCGATACCGCTCAGCCATTCGCCTCGCCCCCGTCGCACACATCTTCATT
>CAUGKA010000003.1 GCA_959599615.1 uncultured Collinsella sp.
CAAGAAATGGGAGGCAGTTCAGTGCGCAGCGGGGGTTCTTTCATGTCCGAGGACGCGCTGGGAAGTTACCCCATGCGGACAGCGGACAACTATGTAGCCTCGGACTAAAACATGCCCAAGAAACCGTGAACAAACAGCGCGGCCAGAGCGGCACCGACAAACGGCGCGATGCCAGGAACAAGCAGGCCATACTTCCAGTTGTTATCAGCCTTGTTCTTGATCGGCAGCACCTGATAGGCCATGCGAGGACCAAGGTCACGAGCCTGGTTCATGGCAAAGCCGGTGATGCCGCCCATGCCCATGCCAACAGCCCAAACGATCAGGCCAACGCAGATAGCGAGCATCAGAACGTTCTCGCCGGCGCGGCTAGCGGCAGCAAGGATGGCGCTGATGAACACAAAGGTGCAGATAGCCTCACAGAAGAAGTTACGAGCATAGTTCGTGCCCTCGGTGGTGGGGTTGGTCGAGAAGATGTTGCGCTGGGCAATGGGGTCGACGACACCATCGGAAGCCTTGAACTCATCGGCATACATAAACCAAGCGATTACGGCGCCCACAAAGCCGCCGAGCATATCGGCAATCATGAAGGGAATGCAGCTGCTCCACGGCACCAGGCCTACGATGCACTGGGCAAGCACCATAGCAGGGTTCATGCACACGGCGCCGCCAAAGACAAACAGGCAGACCGAGATGCCAAAAGACCAAGTGGTGATGGCAAACATATGGCCGGAGCCCTGATACTTGGTGCCCTTGAGCACGGTATCGCAGTGAACGCCCACGCCAAAGACGATCATGAGGGCCGTTGCGCCGAATTCACAGAGGAGTTTGGTAAGCATAAAACCTTATCTTTCTTGTCGGTTATAAACGATTCGTTTAAGCCGCGCACTAGTGCTGTGCGACAACAACACCCAGGCCATCGGGGATGACTGCGACCTTGGCATCGGCACCCTTCATCTCAAAGGCAAGCTTGAGCGCCTCCTCGAGGGTGTTGACCGGCGTCATGTGCATATCCTTGAGCATCTGGTGATCGCACAGGTCGGTGACCATGATCACGGGGTGATGTGCCAGGATGCGAGCGAAAATCTGGCTCGTCCACTGATCGGGCAGGGTCTCATCCTTAGGACGGTCGATGCAGGCACGCTCAAACTCCGCCGGATCGTTGTCGGCGATGTTGTGATAGAAGCCCTCGCCGCCGTGACCGTCGGCACAACCGGCGACATCGATGATCACGCCGCCCTCGGGAAGCGTGGCCTCGGCAGCGCACATACCCTTCACAGCCTGATAGATGTTCTGGTCGAGCGGGTAGCCGCCGTTAGTGGTAATGGCGATCTCGCACTCGACGGGCTCAACGCCGGCAAGGCTCTTCACGAACTCGCAGCCAGCCTCGTGCGCCTTGTGGATGTCGCCGGCAAAGGAGCCGATGACCTCGTGCTTGCCGTTAAGCACCACGTTAAGCACAAAGGCAAGGTGAGCCATCTCGGCAGCGGCAAACATGTCCTCGCTCACGTGGTTGTGGCACAGGTTGCCGGCGCGCGAATGGGAATCGTTCACAAACTGGCCGTTGTGGTTGTACATGATGGTCTTGTAGCTGGCGATGCCAGGCAGGACGGACTTGCGGCTGCCAGAGAAACCGGCAAAGAAGTGCGGCTCAATGAAGCCCTCGGCAAGCAGCAGATCGCAATCGGCCGCAATCTTGTTGATGATGCACTCGCCACCAGAAGGCAGGGTGCCGATCTTTTTCATCATGCTGTCGTCAGTCGCGACGTGCATAACGATTTCCTCGTTGGCAACGATCTCCTCGCCATACTTGTTGACGAGCTCCTCGTGCGTCGACGGACGATGCATACCCGTAGCAACCAGAATACGCACGCGAGCCTCGGGCGCAGCGGAGTGGATGTGATGCAGCAGAATAGGCATCGTCACACGCGAGGGAACGGGACGCGTATGATCGGAGCTAATGATGACAATATCCTTCTTGCCAGCACAAAGCTCCTCGAGCGAAGGCGAGCCATAAGGGTTGGCAAGCGACTCCTCTACCAGCTCTTCCTGCGATTTCGTGGTCTTAAACTCGTTTTGATGACCTTCCATCACACCTGCGAAGTTCTTATCCTCGAGCTCCAGATGCAACGTCTTGTGGTCAAACGGCAGTTCACATTCAAACAACGACGAGCGCCCTCTTTCTTTCAACTGACACACTAGATAAACCGTTGGAAGGATACGCCGCTCACCGAAAAACACCACCGTCCACCGAGTCATTAACACAACGTTCATATTTGACCCACAACAAAACGGCCACGATCCCAAACGGAGCCGCGGCCGCTACAGTCGTAAGTCGAGAAGCGCCACATGCATCTCAATCCTGATCGATAAGACGCGAGGCGCGAAGTGCCAAACGCGCCGCCGGGATAGACCCCATCCAAAACGCGCGAAGCGCACCATTATTCCCCCAGCCAGTAATCCGCCGAAGACCGGACATCGCAGGGGCCGCCGTATGTTTGCTTTCCGGCGCACTCCGCAGGACGCAAGAAGCCCTCGCCGCACGAAGTGCGCAGCGAGGGCTTCTTGCATGTCCGAGGACGCGCCGGAAAGCAAACAAACGGCGGCCCCGGACAGCGACTACAGGGCTATCGATTACCCCGTGTTTTGCAATCCTGCCGAGACGCCGGTCACAGTCGAAAGAATCAGGCTCATGTACTCGGCCTTCTTCTCCTCTGCCATCTCGTCCTGGTTCATACGCACCTCGCGAAGGGCGCGGACCTGGGCGATGGACAGGGCGTCGACGTAGGGGTTGCGCACGCGGACGGCGCAGCCGAGCACGCGACGGCGCTGCAGCGGCCATTCGTCACCGACGATGGCAAGGACCCACTTACGCGTGAGCTGCATCTCGGTGAAGACCTTCTTGGACAGATCCTCGCGGTCGCCCAGGTGCAGATACATCTTGGCGATGCGCTGATCGGTCTTGGCGATCGACATCTCGATGTTGTCGATAAAGGTGCGGAAGAACGGCCACTCCTGGTAGGCAGCCTTGAGCTGGTCAAGGTCGCCCAACTGCTCACAGGCGGTACCCAGGCCGTACCAAGCGGCCAGATTGATGCGCGCCTGACTCCAGCTGAAGATCCACGGAATGGTACGCAGGTCATCGAGCGACTTGGCGCCCAGGCCGCGCTTGGCGGGACGCGAGCCGATCGGCAGCAGACCGACCTCGGTCAACGGCGTCACGGTCGAGAACCACGGTGTAAAGTCCTCGGTGTTCAGCAGGTCCAGATAGCGCTCGTGGCTTGCGGCGTTGAGCTTCTCGGCCATATCCCAGAACTTCTGCGTGGTCTCGGTGTTGGTCTTCTCGACGCTCGGGGCCGACTGCAAAAGCGTTGCGGCGGCAACGGACTCAACATGGCGCTGAGCCAGCGTGCGGTTGCCGTAACGGGCAAAGATGACCTCGCCCTGCTCGGTGAGCTTAAAGAAGCAGTTGACCGAACCCTTGGGCTGCGCCAGCACGGCCTTGTTGGCCGGGCCGCCGCCACGACCCACGGCACCGCCGCGGCCGTGCATGAGCACCAGGTCGATATCGTTCTTCTCTGCCCACTTGGCGATGCGCTCTTGCGCGGAGTGCAGCGCGAGCATGGCCGTGGTAGGACCGGCGTCCTTGGAGGAGTCGGAGTAGCCCAGCATGACCTCCATGCGGCGGTTGGTCTGGGCAAGGCGCTTCTGCACCACGGGCAGCGTGAGCATCTGATCGAGCACGTCGACGCAGCCCTCGAGGTCCTCGAGCTGCTCGAACAGCGGGATCACGTCGAGCTCAGGGACATCCTCCTCGTGCGCAAAGGACAGGTGGGCAAGCTCAAAGACGTCGGCCACATGCTGGGCGCTCTTGGTGAACGAGATGATGTAGCGGTGCGCCATCTTCTTGCCGTAGCGCTTTTGGATGGAGCCGATGGCACGGAAAGTGTCGATGACCTCGCGCGTCATGGGCTGTAGATCGCCATGGATACCGTTCTCGTGGATATCCTTGAGGGCGCGGGCGTGCACCACGGAGTGCTGACGGAACTCCATCTCGACCATATGGAAGCCGAAGGACTCGACCTGCCAGATGATGGTCTGGACCGGGCCGTAGGCAGCACGGACGGCACCGCAGGCAGCCAGCGAACGCTGGACGACGCGCAGGTCATCCAGGAACTCATCGGCGCTGTGGTACATGGTATCGGTGATGCGACGCACGGTGGCGTTGAGTCGGTCTGCCATGACGAGCATGACGGCGCGATGCGGCTCGTGCTCGGAGATCAGCTCGGCGCGGGCCGTGTACTGGGTGCTCATCTCGACCTGATGGTTCCACAGGTTGATGAGCTCGGCAGACGGCTTGCTGTAGGTGGCCTCGAGCGTGAGGTTGCGGCCGATGCGGCGACACTTGTCCTCGAGCTTGAGCACCATATGGGTGAAATACTTGGCGGCGACCTCACGGCTTACCTTGGCGGTAACGTTAGGATTACCGTCGCGGTCGGAACCGATCCAGCTGCCGGGGTGGAAGAACGCCGGGCACAGCGGCGGCACGGTGCCGGCCTTGTCGCCTAGCACCCAGTCATCAAAACGACGATAGATAACGGGAATGACGTCGAACAGCGTGTTATCGAAGATGTCGATGATAGTATCGGCTTCCTCGACCGGCGTGGGCTTCTTAAGTGCGATGGGGCTCGTGCGCACCAGGGCGTCGATCTCCTGCAGCATATGGCGCTCGTTCTCCACCAGGTCAGAGCCGCCCAGACGCGGACGCTCCTCCAGCAGGTTGGAGATACGGCGGATCTTGCCCTCTACGGACTTACGACGGGCCTCGGTGGGATGTGCGGTAAAGACGGGGTGGAACTCAAGCTTGCCGAGCAGCTCGTTGGCGCCCTCGACACCCATCTCGTTTACCAACTGGTGATAGGCGACGGTGAGTTCGTTGGCGGGATCGACCTCGGTATCGGTCGATGCGCCGGCCTCGCGCTCGCGCAGCTGCGCCACACGGTAGTTCTCCTCCGACAGGTTTGCCAGGTGGAAGAAGCTCGTAAAGGCGCGGACGATAACCTGCTGCTTATCGAGCGGCAGGCTGTCGATCAGATCGACGACCTCACGGAATGCCACGGCGGTGGGCTCGTCAGCAGTGGGCACGCCCTGCTCGTCGACGGACTCGTCGGCAGCACGGCTACCGGGGTTGCCAGCATTGGCCACAATCTCGGCTGTCAAAATCTTGTCGAACAGGTCCGCGATCTCGGGATCATACTCGCTAAGCACACGGCGCTCCAGGCGCAAGAACAGCGCCAGATTGTCGCGCAGCTCCTCGGGGATCTCGATCTCGGCGAGACGCTCCTTGGACTCGGCATTCGAGCCGATTCGGTTAACGAGGCGGTTGACCACGGCAGCGACGCGCGCCGCGGCTTCGGGTACAGACTGGTTGCTTAGGTTCTCAGCCACGTTTCCTCCCATTCCTCCTTCTATGCACGTAACATGCGGTATTTATTATAGGCACTCGGCAAAAACTTTCGACGCTGATTGCGCTTTACCACACAAAAGTATTTTCTGCATTGCAAGGCTTTTTGCCCCAAATGGTCGTATTTCTCGGTGGGCGGCATATGCAAACGGGAGCATTCCGCATAAATGCGAAACACCCCCGTAACAATCGCTCTCCATGAGCAGGGCACGTTAGCAGGCCCGCAGCTCAAAAAGATGCGCTACAGGCGCTCGCGAACCGCCTCGACGACGTTGGCCAGATCGACGAGAACCTCGTCATGGCTCTCCATGTCGCGCACCTTGACCTTGCCGGCAGCAAGCTCGTCGCCGCCCAGGACCAGGATGAGCTTGGCGCCCACCTTATCGGCCTGCTTAAACTGGGCCTTGAGCGAACGGCCCTGATAGTCGGCCTCGGTCACAATCCCTGCGGCGCGAAGCTGCTGCGTAATGGCAAAGACGTTCTGACGCAGCTCCTTGCCGGCATTGGCGACGTAGACGCACGGGGCCTCCTCGGCACCCAGGTCACTGCCAAAGGCCTGCAGGGCCAGCAGGGCGCGCTCAAAACCGACGGCGAAGCCAACGCCGGCCGTGGGCTTGCCGCCCTCGAGCTCGACCAAGCCGTCATAGCGACCGCCGCCACCGATGGAGCCGACACCGGCGCCGGGAGCCTCGACCTCAAAGACGGTACGGGTGTAGTAGTCCAGGCCGCGCACCAGGGTGGGATCCTCGACATACTCGATACCCGCCGCATCCAAATAGCGCTTGACCTGCTCGTAGTGCTCGCGGCACTCGTCGCACAGGTTGTCGCCCATCAACGGGGCGTCGGCCATGATCTCGCGGCAATGGTCGTTCTTGCAGTCGAAGGCGCGCAGCGGGTTGAGCTCGGCGCGCTCGCGGCACTCATCACACATCTCGTCGGCGTGATCGAGGATAAACTGCTTGACCTGCTCGCGGTATGCCGGACGGCACTGGGCATCGCCCATTGAGTTAATAAGCAGGCGGAGCTTAGAAAGATCGAAGCCCAGGCGCTTGTAGAACTCCATGAGCATGATGATGCACTCGGCGTCTGCCGCCGGATCGGGAGCGCCGAGCCACTCGATGCCCACCTGATGGAACTGGCGCAGGCGGCCCTTCTGGGGACGCTCGCCGCGGAACATGGCCTCGGCGTAGTAAGCCTTAAACGGCGTGGAGCCCTGGGGCACCAGGTTGTTCTCCACGACGGCGCGCACCACACCGGCCGTGCCCTCGGGGCGAAGCGCCAAGCGCTGCTTGGGCTTAAGCTTGGTGTCGGTGCCTTCGGTAAAGACGCGCTCCAGGTTGGCGCCGCTAAACACGCGGAACATCTCCTTGCGCACGACGTCGGTCGACTGGCCGATACCGTGGACAAAGACGTCCACCTGCTCGATCGCGGGCGTCTCGATGAGCTTAAAACCAAACGGCTCGAACACGCCGGCCGCAATCTGCTGCATCTTTTGCCAGGCGCGCATCTCGGCGCCGATAAGGTCGCGGGTTCCCTCCGCCTTCTGTGCCTGCATGGGCAAACACCTTTCTTTTGTATCGCGTCATAGGTAGTGGACATTATACGGCACAAACACAAACAGCGGCGGCGCGTCTGGGCGAACCAGGGTATGGGGGCTCGGTCGGCCAGATGCGCCGCCGCTGTTTGTGATCCGTGGCCGCCTTGGAAACCGAATGATGGTACGAGCATCTATTCGGCCTCCAGGGCAGCCACGGATAGAACGGGGCAAATAGAAAAGAGCGACGGACGTCTACTCCCCCGCCACGCTCGCGCGCAGCTTGGCGGCGATGGGCTCGGATGCCAGCAGGAACACGAGCATGACAACGGAGCATGCCAGGCACACAATCCAGGCGCTCGCAAAGGAGCCCGTGGCATCGAACAGCGCGCCCGAGACGATAGCGCCCACGGTGCCGCCGACCATCTCGAGCGAGGTAATGGTGCCCGTGACCTTGCCGAGGTCGGCCATGCCAAACTGCTTGGACGCGGCAATGGTAGGCGTGATGGTGCCCATGCACGTTCCGATACCAAAGCTCACAGCGGCAACAATAGGACCAAGGTCCGTCGTCGGGAAGCACAGCGCCACACAGGCGACAATACACGCAACGGAACCCAGCACGTTGCCAAAGCGCAAACCAAAGCGATCGTAGATGGCGCCGTTAACGAGGCCCATAAAGAGGAAGGCGACGACGAGCAGCCAAAACGCCGGGCTCTTCTTGATGCGAGACCAGCCAACGTTAACCTCAGGAGCCGTGTGCTCGTCCTTGTCGCCAGCCGTCGAGACGGACGGATCGCCCGGGTTCTCGCCGAGCGGCTTCAGGCCAATCTCGGAAGGTTTGGTGCGGAAGGAATACGCCGTGATGGGCAGCGCCGCCACAATGCAGACGGCGGCAAGCACCAAGAAGGTGGAACGCCAACCCACGCTCACGATCAGCGAGCTCACGATGGGAGACAGAATGGCGCCGCCAAAGCCCGAGCCCGAAAGTGCGATGGAGATGGCAAGGCCTCGCTTGGCCGTAAACCAGTTGGCGGTCACCAGGCTAATGAGCAGGCGGGTCGAGGCGACAGCGAAGCAGCCCGAGACGGCAAAGAGCACGTAGACCTGCCACAGCTCACCGACAAAGCTCATGCCCACGAGCACCGCCGAGGTGGCTATGACGGTAAGCGAACCCAAAATGCGACCACTAACCTTGTCGGCAACATGGCCAATGACAAGCGATCCGATAACGCTCACCACCGTGGAGATCGCATTGGAGATGTTGTACTGCGCAAGAGATACTCCCAAGTCGCTGACGATGAGCGGCTGGAACAGGCTCATGCAGTTGACGAAAATGGTGTAGCACGTGGCCATGATCACAAAGCCGGAGGCCACCACGAGCCAGCCGGGGAAGAACTTACGTTGCTGAGACATGCTGTTCTTTTTTTAAACAAACGAGCAGCAAGATTGGGTGCTACCGGTGGTCGGCGATGTAGCCCAAAGCGACGGCGGCATAAGCCGCGGCGCCAAGGGGAAGCTCGGCATCGCTAAAACGTGCCTTGGGATGATGCTGAGCAAAATGCTCGTCCGTATCAGTCACGGCAGCGCCCACGGTAAAGTACGCACTCGGGATCTCGCTCGAGATCAACGCGAAGTCCTCGCTCGCCATGGCGTGGAACAGCGGCAGGAAGGCGGACTTGGGCAGCACCGCGCCCACGTAGCCAAGCGACGCCTGCGTCATATCGTCATCGAGTACGAGCGGGGGAACATCCGAGAGCGTCTCAATAGTCGCCGGCGTACGATAGGTCGTGGCAACGCCTTTGACGACCTCCGCGATGCGGGCCTTGAGGTGCTCCATGAGCTCGACATCGAAGCCACGCAGCGTTCCCTCGAGCACACAAGTGTCGGGAATGACATTTGCGGCCTGACCGCCGGTGAACTTGCCAACGGTAAGCGCGACCTCCTTGGCCGCCGGCACCTCGCGAGCGATAAGCTCCTGAAGCGCCAAATGCACATGCACGCCGGCCGTGATGGGGTCGATGCAGATCTCGGGGCTCGAGCCATGGCCGCCCTTGCCCTGAAGCGCGATGCGAAAACCGTACACGCCCGAGAGCGCCGGGCTGCCGTAGAGCACCAGGCCAAGCGGCGACTGGCTATTGACATGCATGGCAAAGGCGACCTGGGGACGCGGGTTCTGCAGCAGACCGTCGGCGATGGCGGCGCGGGCACCCTCAAAGGTTTCCTCGCCCGGCTGGAACAGCAACTTAACCGTGGCGTTGGCGTCGACAAGCGCGGACTCGCGGGCCTTGAGCAGGCGCGCCGCACCAAGCAGCGCCGTCGCGTGCATATCGTGTCCGCATGCGTGCATGCAGCCGTTCGTAGAGGCGAAAGGCTCACCTGACTCTTCGGCAACGGGCAGGGCATCCATGTCGCCACGGAGCATGATGACCGTACCGGCCTGTTCGTCCGTGCAGACGCCATTGCCCTGGGCCGCGGCGGCACCGGCGCCGACAAGGCCCACAACACAGGACCCATCGACGAGCGTGGCAAATGGGATTTCCATCTCGGTCAGGCGCGCTTGAATATACGCAGAGGTCTGTGGGAGGCTATTACCCAGCTCGGGCATCTGGTGTAAATCGTGTCGCCACGCAGCGAGCTCGTCTGCAAAAGCCTGAGCTTCTGCAACGAGACCGTCACCGATAGCGGCCTGCGCCGCTGCGGTGGCCTTGGGCGCTGATTGCGGTTGAAGATCGGACTGAGCTGGTGCCATAAATGCCCTCCAGTATTATTTGTGCAGCAAACACTTTGATGGTCTAAAGTGCAAGGTATAACTGTAAGGGCGTTACATAAAAAACGCCGCCCCAGGAGGGCGGCGCAACAAGTTGTTTACAATTGCGGGCGCGGCTTTTTGCGCAAAAAATCAAAGTGAGTCTCGCTCAAGATAATCGACAGGAAGATAAGCACGAAGCCGGCGAGCAGGCGCGAGGTGAGCGCCTCCCCCATCAGCAGCACCGAAAACAACACGCCCGAAGGCGACTCCATCGAAAGAAGCAGTGAGCCCGTCGAGGCGGGGACATGCGCCAAACCGACGTTTTGGACGAGCAGCGCCACGCATGTGCAGCCCACCGAGAGGAAAACAGCCACACCGATAAACTCCGGCGTCCATGCAGAGAGGGGCGCCTGAGTCTCGAATAGCAGCGACGTGATTAAACTCAAAACGCCATTGCCCACAAACATCCAAAACGTGATGACGTTGATGTCCATCTTGCGACCGTACTTGGCAGTCACCGCCATCTGGATGGCGAAGAAGATCGCGCCGCCCAAGGTAATAACATCGCCGGCATTGAACTCGACGCTATCGAGCGCTACCAGGCCAATACCCGCCAGGCACAACAACGCTGCACCCAGGTTATACCGGGTAAGCTTTTCACCGCTCAGGACATAGCTTGCAAACGGCACAAGGATGCAATACGTGCCGGTCAAAAAAGCGCTCTTGCCCGCCGTGGTCTGTGCCAGGCCGATCGTCTGCAAACCGTAGGCACCCCACATGAGCGCACCCATGCCAAGCCCGACGATCAGGTTGCGGGCATTGAAATGAGCGATGATGCGCTTATGGAAAATTGCAAACATAACCAGTGATGCCGGGAGAAAGCGAACATAGACCAGCTCGAACACCGGAATGGTGTCGAGTGCGTCCTTCATAGTGGTAAAGGAGTAGCCCCAGATAATCGCCACCGAAAGCAGTAGAACTTTCCAGAACAACGGCGAGCGTGCGCCGGCACCCCGGGGAATACCACCCGCGCCCAAATCCTCACGGGCTACAGGGCTATCGGGCATGTTTTCGATTTCGTTGGCAGCGTATTGGGCCATGGAACATCCTCGCACTCAATCTGGGCGTGGTGTCCGCACGCGTATGGCTGCGTGCCGCCTCATGGTCAAATAAAAACGGGACGCGCCGGACCCCCGGCACGCCCCGCTACTGTAGCAACAACCAAGCAACCCACGCAATTCACTACGCTAAAGCGTCGGTACAGAAAACCTCGATGTTCCGGCAACGTCAGCGAAAACGCCCCTAAGCGAGCAAGGTGACGTGAAATGAAAGGGCGCTGACCTTCTGGTCGCGCCCTTGAAATTGAACGTCAGATTGCCGCTTAGGGACGTTTGCAGCGTCGAGCCGTTACGCGGTTTGGTAAAACCGCGTAACTAAATAAGCTTTGTTGACTCCAGCTTTTCGATAATCCAGTCGTTGGCTTTGATGACCGGGCGGCGGAAGACGACGCCCAGTGCCAGCGACGGAATCAGATAGCTCGCCAAGATACCCAGCTCAACCCAGTACTCCATATGGTAGGCGCCAGCCATGGCGGCGTGCATGGCGTTGATGCCGTGGGTAAACGGCAGGAACGGGTAGATCGCCCGGAACACGGGGCCGGTCATCTCGATGGGGAACGTACCGCCTGAACCGCCGACCTGCATGACCAACAGCACGACAGCGAGCGCCTTGCCGATATCGCCAAACGACACGGTGAGCGTGTAGACGATATTGGAGAACACGAGACTCGCGACCCAGCCCGCCAGCACAAACTGCAGCGGGTTGTCGCACTGAATGCCAAAGAACAGAATGTCGCCCGCGCACACGAGCGTTGCCTGCAGCAGGGCCAAACCGCCAAAGAACAGGTAACGGCCCAGATAGATCTCGTGCAGGCGTACGGGGATGAGCTCGTTGATAAGCTCATCGTCAACCGAGACCTTCATCATGGCCGCCAGAACAATCGAGCCCACCCACAGCGACAAAATCGTGTAGAACGGCGCCATGGCCGAACCGTAGTTGCGGATCGGATAGACCGGCTTGCGATCGAGCGCAACGGGGCCAGAAAGCGACACGGCGAGGCCCTCGGGGTCGTTGCCAATCATTGTCTTAATCATGGCCAGGTCACCCGACATCAGAGCGCTATCAAGCTCGTCCTTAAAAGCGCTGATCTTGTCCGACGCCTTGCCCAACTGATCAGAAGCCTTGTTGACCAGCGTCGCAGCCTTGGAGAGGCCCTTTGCGAGCGAGCCAGAGGCGTCGGTCAGACCGCTCACGGCGCTATCCAAGTCACCCGAGATACCGTTCAGGGAATCCAGAACGCCCGAAATGGTCTTCTTGAGCTCCTTGGCCTTAACCGAGAACGTGGAATCGTAGTCGGACTTGGCTCCCGAGATACCCGCCTTGGCATCGGCGATGGCCTGGTCGACCTCGGCACGCGAGTTGTTGACCTCCGCCATGCCGTCCGAAAGGGACTTTGCGGTCGCCGTCAGGTCCTTCGCATTGTTGCGGTACTCCACGGCAATTCTGCCCAGCGACGTCGCAGCGGACTCGAGACCGTCTTTGAGCTTGTCATCACTCACCTGGTCGGCAAGGTTGCGGAGCTGATCGGCCATCGCATCGATATCGTCAGCACGCGTATTGAGCGCCGCTGCGGCTTCGTTGAGCTGAGACACCGTAAGGTGAACATGCTGATTCGCGGCATCGAATGCCTTCGCAAGCTCGGCGGACACGTTGTCGAACGAGCCCGCGCTTCCGTCAATCGCCGCGTCAACGGCATCGTTGGCGGCCTTGAGCGCTTCCTTGGAATCATTGATGCCGCTCTTGGCGTGCTCCATCAGCTGCTTCGTCGACTCATCAACGGTGCCCGTCTGCTTGAGCATGCCGCCCGCCGATGTCAGTGAATCGGACGTGGAGCTCAAAATGCCCGCGAGCGACGTCGCACTCGCCTGAACGTCCTGCAGGTCCTCGACCGAATCGCCCAGCGTCGAGGACAGATTGGCGATAAAGTTGCTCACCTGGTCGGTACTCATATAGTCGAGCAGGCTGGACACGGTCTTAAGGCCGATGGTCGTGATGGTCTTGGTAAAGGTCTCGTTGACCTGACTCTGGACGGCGCTCGAGCCCTTTTCAGTCACGATCTGTGCGATGGCGTTAGCCTTCTGGTTCTCGTAGAACTCGATATCGGCGTGCTTCACCTCGGTCGAGAAAAGCGTCATCATGTCGGCGCTAAACGTTTTAGGGATAACGACGGCAGCGTAGTACGCGCCCGACTTGACGCCATCGATGGCCTTATCGCGATCGTTGACCACAACCCAGTCGAAGTTCTCGTTGCCGCGCAGGGTGGCGGTTACGTTTTCGCCCACGTTGACCTCGACGGGAATCAGATCGCTCTCGTAACCCTCATCAGTGTTGACCACGGCGATCTTAAGGTTGCCGGTGTTGCCGTACGGATCCCAGCTTCCGGCGATGTTAAACCATGCATAGAGACATGGCACGATAATGAGGCCCATCACGACAACCAAGCCGATTACGGAGCGAGACACGTTTTGGACATCGCGCTTAAACAGGTGCAGGATGTTTTTCATTTATGCCTCACCTCCTTTAGAGTGCTTGCCAAGCGAGGTGGTGTCCCCGTCGTTTCCGTTTACGTTGTCAGCGCCGTCGGCATCTTGAGCCTTACGATGCGCACCGATATGCGACAGACGGCTCGTAGGCTGTTCGCCTCCCTTGGCGCCACGCTCGCTGGCGTTGAGACCAAACATGCGACGGGCGGCAGGGATGGCAGCCGTGTGTTCGCGCATCTCGCGGCGAAGGTCCTCGTCCGAAAGCGCCGAGATACGCATCTGGGTATTGAGGCTCGCACGGATGTATTCGATGTTGATGAGCCAGCCGCAGATGGCGATAACCGAAATGATCCAGATAACGAGCAGGATGATCTTGCCGTTATTGTCGATATCGAGCACCGTCGAAAGCACAAAGAGCAGAACCTGCACGCCTACCACGGCGGCAAAACCGCCCTTGATGTAGTACGGGTAGCGATGCTCAAACGCCACGGCATGATCGAGCAGCTCGCGACGGTACGAATCCGAATCGAGCATGACGCGCATGGCCGTGCGCAGCGAATAGCGCTGGCGCGGCAGGTCGTTGGACTCGCAGATCATGAGGCCCGTCGTGGAAAGCTGCTTGTCAAAGAGCAGGTTGAGGTTGAGCAGCAGCGGACGCAGCTGCAAGCCAATAAAGAGTGCGATGGCAAGGAACACGCCCAGGATGCACAGGTTGAACAGGTAGTTGAACGAATACATGCCACCGACGGTCTCGCGCAGCAGGTTGATGCCATAGGTGAAGGGCAGCAGCGGATGCAGCCATTGGAAGAAGCCGGGCATCATCTCGATGGGATACATGCCCGACGAGCCGGGGATCTGCACAATGACGAGGATGACGCCAATGGCTTTACCGATATGCTTAAACGTGGTGGACAGCGCATAGATGATGTTGACGTAGGTGAACGAAATAGCGATGCCGCCCAGTACAAAGAGCAGCGGATTGACGCACTGAACGCCAATGACCAGGTCGCCCACCGTAACGATAATGGCCTGGAACGCGCCCAGGATCACCAGCAGCAGCCAGCGGCCAAAGTAGCCCTGACGCGCCGTAAAGCTACCGATGCCCTCGCGGTCGACCTCGAGTTTATAGATAGCGATGAGCACATAGCCGCCTACCCACAGCGCCAGATTGGTGTAGAAGGGCGCGATGCCCGAGCCAAAGCTCTTGACCGGATAGATTGACTTGGACGTCAGTTCAACCGGAGATGCCATGAAATCTGCCACGTCATTGACGTCGACGTCCATGAGGTCGGCTAACTCGCCCATAGACTCAGAGGTCTGCAGCGCCGCAATGTCATTGGCGGCGGTCGCGAGCTTGTCCTGAACCTTGGCAAGGGAGGCGTCGGTTTGGGACAGCGTGGTCTTTGCCTGCTTGAGCGTGGCGTCGAGCTGCGCCAGCGTGCCGCGCGCGCTCGCTATCGTGGGGGTCATACCCGACACAATGCCGGTCAAATCGCCCGAAACGGCGGCAAAGGAGTCAAGCGCGCTCGAAGCCTTCGGAAGTGCGTTCTGACCCAGATCGGTCTGAGCCTGACCGAGGCTAGCCGTACCGGCCTGAATTGCCGCGTTGAGTGCGTTGCTCGCGTTCGAGATTGCCGTAGCGTCGTTTGCCATGGCGCTCGACTGTGCAGAAAGGCCATCCTTGATGCTCTGCAGCTTCTGGTTTTGCTCGCGAAGCGAATCGATGGTCGATACAATGCGCGCGTCAATTTCCTCGGAACCTGTCGACGTGTCATTAACGAGAATCTCCAAGTGCCCGATAACGGCCTTATTGTGATCGATCGTCGCCTGGAGAGACTCGAGCGAGTTGTCGATGCGGGTGGTCGTAGATGTGACCGTACCCGTTAGCTTGC
This sequence comes from uncultured Collinsella sp., assembly GCA_959599615.1. Lineage (GTDB taxonomy): Bacteria > Actinomycetota > Coriobacteriia > Coriobacteriales > Coriobacteriaceae > Collinsella. The sequence goes on from CAUGKA010000003.1 coordinate 15,239, forward strand.
CAATCGCAGCGTTCGCGGAGGCTGACGTCTTGGTGAGTGCAAGGCTACCTTCCGAGAGTGCCTTGGAGAGCGAGGTGATAGAGTTGCCCGCCGTGGCGCGAGCCTCGCCCAGCAGGTCGTTGCCCTGGGAGATTGCCTGCGTCAGCGACGGTGCCTGACCTTGCAAGCCGGCAAGCGCCGCATCAGCCGAGGCGATAGCGCCACTCGTCTTATCGATGGCGGCATTCATATCGCCAATCGAATCGCGCACCTCACCCAAGGTGTCGGATGCCTCGGACACCGAACTTGTCAGCGAGTCCTGAGTCTGGGTTGCCTTGTCCTTTAAATCGATGCCGGCATCCTTGGCGATGCCCGCTACGGTCTCGCCCACCGTGGAGACAAACTCCGAGTTGATCTGCTCCTCGATGGTGTTGGCACCGGTATCGGTAACCTTGGGCGCAATGGCGCTCTTTTTCTCGTTGACGTAATAGGTCAGCTTAGGCTGATGGTAATTGCCATCGAGCATCGAGACGAGATTGTCGGAGAAGTTCTTGGGGATTACAATCGCCGCGTAGTATTCCCCGCTCTCGACGCCCTCTTTGGCATCGGCAGCCGAGTCGACGAAGGTCCAGCCCAGCCGATCGTTTTCCTTGAGCTGGTCGACCACCTTATCGCCCGCATTGAGCTCGCCCACTAGGTCGTTCTGGGTGCCCTGATCGTTGTTGGCGATGGCAATCTTGATACCTTGGGTGTTTCCGTACGGATCCCAGTTTGCCACGATGTTGTACCAGGCATACAGCGAAGGGATAACGCACACGCCCAGGGTAACCACCAAGGCGACGGGGTTCACAAGCAGTCGCTTAATGTCGCGCTTGAATATCGCAAAGGAGACCTTTGCGTTGGATAGTTTGCTGCCGAGACTCACGCTTGGACCATCCATCCTGTCGTTGAATCGAATCGTACTATCGACAACCATTGTACGTAGGCGCTTTAGTGCCTCGCGGCACAATGGTGCTGAGTTTTGCGGGTAGCAATATACTACGAAGATAAGTTAGTGTACAGTTGTACAGTATCTTTAATTTCAGCAGGTCACAAAACCACAGCCCGCACAAATTAGCAATCCGAATAGTCATTGGGAACGTTCTTAAACGACTAGTCAAACAAGAACGTCCCCGATGACTACTTAGGGCCACGAAAGCGTCGCAGGTTGAGCATAAGTCAGCGAAAACGCCCCTGAGCGAGCAAGGTGACGTGAAAGAGGAGGGAAGCGTACTTTGGTACGCGACCGACGATTGAACGTCAGATTGCCGCTTAGGGGCGTTTGCAGCGTCGACCGGTCCGTCGTTCGTTAGAACGACGGAACCAATAGGTTCGTTAGAACGGCGGACCCAAAGGCGTAACTACTTAACTACATCAAGTTGCAAACAGCCGCCGCGAAGGCAACGGGGTCCTCGGGGAGGATACCCTCGACCAGCAGGGCCTGATCGTAGAGCAGGCCGGAGTACTGCTTGATCTTGTCGGCGTCGCCTGCCTTCTGGGCAGCGACAAGCTTGTCAAAGACCGGGTGCTTGGCGTTGAGCTCGAGCACGCGCTGGCTCTTGGGCATGCCGTCGGGCGCGCCCTCGGGCCCTTTCTGGAGCACCTTCTCCATCTCGAGCGAAAGCGGACCCTCGGTGGTAATGCACGCGGGAGCATCGGTCAGGCGCGCAGAGACGGCAACCTTCTCGACCTTGTCGCCAAGCGCCTCCTTCATAGCGCTAAAGAGGTCCTCGTTCTCCTTGGTGGCGTCCTCGGCCTCTTTCTTCTCGTCCTCGGTCGCCAGGTCAAGATCGCCGGTCGCGACGTTCTTGAGCTCCAGATGACGATCCTCGACCTCGGGCTCGGCACCGTCGGCCACGGCCTTCTCGGCAGCCTCGCGGGCAGCGTCGTCCTCGTAGATCTTAGGCATATCGGCGGCAACGTACTCACGCATGGCCTGGAACGTGAACTCATCCACATCCTGCGTCAGCAGCAACACGTCATAGCCGCGATCGAGCACGCCCTTTACCACGGGCATCTTGGCCAAGCGCTCACGCGAGTCGCCGGCGGCGTAGTAGATTGCCTTCTGATCTTCGGGCATGCCCTTGGCATACTCGGCCAGGGTAATCATCTTCTGCTCCTTGGCAGACCAGAACAGCAGCAGGTCGGCAAGCTCATTGGCCTTCATGCCATAGCTCGAGTAGATGCCGTACTTAAGGCCGCGGCCAAAGTTCTCAAAGAACTTCTCGTAGGCCTCGCGATCGTTGTCACGCATATCCTCAAGGTCGGCGGTAATCTTCTTTTCCACACGCTTGGCGATGGCCTTGAGCTGACGGTTCTGCTGCAGCGTCTCGCGCGAGATGTTGAGCGACACGTCGGCGGAATCCACGACGCCGCGGACAAAGTTGTAGTAGTCGGGCAGCAGGTCGTCGCACTTCTCCATAATCAGAACGTTGGAGCTGTAGAGCGCCAGACCCTTCTCGTAATCCTTGCTGTACAGATCGAACGGCGCGCGGCCCGGCACAAACAGTAGAGCATCGTACTCGAGCGTGCCCTCGGCATGGAAGCTGATGGTGCGCGCGGGATCGTCAAAGTCGTGGAACGTGGACTTGTAGAACTCGTTGTAATCCTTCTGCTCAACGTCGGAGCTGCGCTTTTTCCAGATCGGCGTCATGGAGTTGACGGTCTCGAGCTCCTGGTAGTCCTCGTACTCGGGCTTGTAATCATCCGGCGCGTCCTCGGGCTTGGGCTTTTGACGGCTCTTGGACACCATCATCTGGATCGGGTAGCGCACATAGTTGCTGTACTGCTGAATCAAGCTCTTGAGGCCCCACTCGGTCAGGAAGCGATCGTAGGTCTCGGCCTCGCCGTCGGCGTCGAGCTTCTCGTTCTCGCGCAGCGTCAGGATGACATCGGTACCGTGCTCGGCGCGATCGCCGTCCTCGATGGTGTAACCCTCAAGACCGTCAGAATCCCACACATGAGCGACGTCCTCGCCATAAGCACGGCTGACAACTTTCACGTGGCTGGCGACCATAAAGGCCGAGTAGAAGCCCACGCCAAACTGGCCGATGATGTCGACATCCGAACCCTGCTGCTCGGCGTTCTCGGTCTTAAACTCCTCGGAGCCGGAATGCGCGATGGTGCCCAGATTGCGCTCGAGCTCCTCGGCGGTCATGCCGATACCGTTATCCGAGATGGTGATGGTGCGGGCGTCTTTATCAAAGGAGACGCGAATAGCCAGGTCGCCCTGGTCGAGCTTGACGCTCGGGTCCTGCAGGCTCTTAAAGTTGAGCTTGTCGACGGCGTCGCTCGCGTTAGAGATAAGCTCGCGCAGGAAGATTTCCTTATTGGTGTAGATGGAGTTGATCATGAGGTCGAGCAGTTTTTTGCTCTCGGTCTTAAATTGACGCATGTGCAGTCCTTTCGCGCTACCCCCGTCCGCAAAAACGGCCCGGTTGCCCGAGCCGCATCGCAGACCTGCTATGTTCAGACTTAGATTTTATAACCCATTAGCGCGCATATATACATACGGAATCGAAAAACTGTATGTCAGAACGCTCCGGTGCGCCAATTGCCAAGGAGTGTCCCCGACTGCCGGCAGGAAAGGAACGTCCCTATCTGCCATCTACGCGCTTGGCCATCCAAACATGGGGCTGGCCCTCGTCTTCGTAGTCCACCGGGGCAATCTGCGTGTAACCCGCCTTGGCATAGAGTGGTAGCACGTATTCCTGCGCGTGCAGCTTAATGAGCTTGGCGCCGGCATCACGCGCGCACGTATCACTGGCCTCGACAATCTTGCTCGCCAAACCGCGACGGCGCATGCTCGGCAGCACGGCCACGCGCCCCATAATGTAGGTCTCCCCCGCCGCGACGCCTTCGTCCAAGTCGCACGCCGGCAAAACTGGGGCTTCGGCATCTGCCGCGTACTCCAGTTCCTCGGGAAACACGCGCGAGCAGCCGGCAAGCTCGCCGTCTACATAGAGTGTCACATGAATGCAGTTCGGATCCTCGTCGATAGCGTCGAACTCATTCTCGTAGCCCTGCTCGTCCATAAAAACGACGCGGCGCACCAACGCCGCGTCGTCAAAGCATCCCGTCTTAAGTTGGATATCCATAGCTGCCCTTTCATTCAACGCGAACGTTAGGGACAGATTTTAGCGAAAATGAGCTCCGCGCACGCTAAACTTCGCGCGAGCCTTCGCCAGACAGTCGTAATGACCCACGTTATGGGCATCGCTCGCGATGAAGCTGTACAGGTTCTGATCGAACAGGCGCTGTGCCGGCTTTTTCTCGCGACCAAAGCGACCGCCGGCAATAAAGTCCGCCGAAGCCTGCAGCTTGCAGCCCATATCGACCAGGCGCTCCGCCACGCTTACATCCTTTTGAACCGCACGATAGCGCTCAGGATGAGCGATAATCACCTGATAGCCACGGCACTGCAAATCGTAAATCGTGTTCTCGTACTCTCTAAACGCATACGCATCGGCATGCGTCGAAAGCTCGAGCAGAAACTCGTTGGTCCCATCGAAATGCAAGTGATCCGCGGCATCGATACCAAGCTCAACGAGCTTTCGATGGTTGACCTCGAAGCCCATCTGGAGCGGAAAACCGTCAGCGTTATCGCGCAGCAGCTCAAAGGCATCCCACATCTTGTCGTAATCAAAATAGGGATCACGGCAGTGAGGAGTGCAAACGATTCTGGTTACACCGGCCCGCTTGGCAGCCTCGAGCATCGCCAAGCTCTCTTCGAGATCGGCGGCGCCGTCGTCTACACCCGGCAAGATATGGCAATGAATGTCACGCATAGGTCAGCCTTAATCAACTAAACGTTTGCTCGGTTGGTGAAGATGCCCTTTTTGGAAGTGCCCTGATCGTCGGAGCCCTTCTTAACCTTCTTACCGTCCTTGGTGTAGTAAGAATAATAGTACTCGCTGGTCTCGGTCTCACAGTAATTCATGACGGTACCGATGAGCTTGACCTTTTCGGACTTCTTAAGCTGGCCGATAGCGTTGAGTGCCTCCTCGCGCTTGGTGAAGTCCTCGCGCACCACGAACAGCGTGCCGTCGGTCAAGCTGGCAATCTCGGCAGCATCGATGAAGGTGCCGACCGGAGGAGCATCGAAGATGACGTACTGGAACTTGGCGGACAGTGCCTTGACCAACTTGGCAAAGCGATGGGAGACGATGATGTCGGCAGGATTGGGAATGTGCGGCTCGGCATCGAGGAAGTAGAAGTTCTTCTGACCCGTCTCGACAATTGCCTGGTCAATGGAGATCTGCTCGGAAAGGACCGCATAGAGTCCGCCGCGCGAACGAACGCCGAGCATATCGGAAAGGGACCTGCGGCGCATATCGGCCTCGACCAGGAGCACGGACTTGCCGCTCGTGGCGATTGCCTGAGCAAGATTAATGGAAACCGTAGACTTGCCCTCGTTGGGAATCGAGGAGGTAACGGTGATGGTGCGAATGGGGTCGTCCACGCTCGCAAAGCGGATGTTGGCCAGAAGGGTCTTGGCGGCATTCTGCACAACGAGCTTATCGGTGTTCTTTGCCTTAGCCATGCCTATTTACCACCTTTCATAGCCGGAATTCGGCCAACAACGGGAATACCCAGGAGCTCTTCTGCCTCTTCGGCACCGCGGATGCGGGTATTGAGCATGTCTGCCAAAACGACATAGGCAACTGCGATAAAGATACCGGCGAGGAACGCGACGGCAATATACAGCGTGCGCTTGGGGCCACTGGGGGCTTCGGGGGTCTTAGCCTCGTCGATAACGTTGATGCTCTGGGCAGCGCCGACGTTCTGAGCGACCGTACTCACCGAGCTGGCCATGGCCTTTGCGACCTCAGCCGTCTCCTTGGCATCGGTGCCGGTAACCGAAAGCGTAATGACACGCGTGGTGGTCTCGGAGGAAACAGACACCTTGTAGTCATCCAGATCGGTGAGGCCCAGCTCTTTGGCGGCGCCGCTCTTAACGCTATCGCTATCAAGCAGCGTGGCGATATCGTTGGAAAGCATCTGGCTCGCCGAGAGATCGTTGTAGCTCATCTGACCGCTATCGTCGGTCTTGGCGAGAATGTACATGCTCGTCGTCGCGGTATAGGTGTTGTCCATAGCAACGAAGGACACGATGCCCATGGCGATCGCGCAGACCACCGGAAGGGTGATGACCAGCTTGAGGTGCTTCTTCAGCAGCTGGAACAGTTCGAGAAGGGTCATGCAGCTTGCCTTTCATTTCCCCAGTTCGGATTGACAAAACTGTCCGTATGTTATCGCATCTTTTTACCGAGACCAAACTCTATACATAAGAAACAGGCTCTCCTGTAAAAATGTCGGAAGCAATCGTAAAATTGCACAACAACGCCGCACCCGAAAGTCAAATGCGGCGCCTGCATCAATATCTATGTTGTATCGCTATGCGAATGACTCGTCCTGCTGGATGGGAAACGTCACCGTAATGGTGGTTCCCACGCCCAACTCGCTCGACAGATCGAGCATGGCGTGATGATACAGGGCCGCATGCTTGACAATGGCAAGCCCCAGGCCGGTTCCGCCGCGTGCCTTGGACCTACTCTTGTCCACGCGATAGAACCGCTCGAATACCTTGCCCTGTTCTTCAGGCGCGATACCGATTCCCGTGTCGGCGACAGCGAGGAACGGATGGCCTTCGTCGTTGGTGCCGCACTGCAACGTAACCGTACCGCCGGGTCGATTGTAGCGGATGGCGTTGCTTGCCAGATTGTAGATGAGCTCGTCAATCAAGCGCGACACGCCTTCGATGACCACAGGCTTGGTCTCATGACTTATCGTCACATTCGCCTGACGGGCGACCTGTTCAAGACGCTGCTCAACCGCGTAGATCGCACGCGAGAGCTCAATAGGCTCCGTGGACCCAATGGGCACCGCCTCGCCCTCAGTTGCACGCTCGGCCTCGTCCAAGTTAGACAGCGTAAGGATATCGTTGACAAGCGCTGCCAAGCGGCCCGCCTCACGATAGATGCGACCGCCAAAGTTGCGCAGGTCATCCTCGCCCTCAACCATGCCGTTTGCGATGAGCTCGGCATAGCCCGAAATCGCCGTAAGCGGCGTCTTGAGCTCATGGGTGATATTCGCCGTGAACTCGCGGCGCATACGGTCGTTGTCCGCTAGCACCGCCATTTGGCGCTTGAGTTCCTGGCGCTGCGACTCGATACGCTCAAGCATGGGGACCATCTCGGCATAGGCGTGCTCATAGCTACGGCGTGGGTGATCCAAATCCACCTCTTGCAACGGCGCGATGATGGCACGGGACTCACGGCGCGCCATAAAAAACGAGAGTACTGCACCCGCTGCTGCGATAAGCAGCATCGGCGCCAGCATCGACAGCAAAATCGCCGCAACGCCAGGCTGGGCCTGCGCCAAGCGAACGACCTGGCCGTTATCAAGGGTGACGGCGCGATACAGCATAATCTCGTCGAGTGTAGAGCTTGCGCGCTCCGCGGAACCCGAACCACTCTCAAAGGCCTCGATGACCTCGGGGCGATCGCCATGGTTGGGCAGTGTGGAAGGCGACGCCTCGTTGTCGTAGGCAACAGATCCGTCCTTATTGATCAGCGTGATACGAAGATCCTCGCGATCGAGGCTTCGCAAGAACGGAATGGGCTCCTGCTGCTCGTCGAGGGCAGCAGCAATGAGCTCGGTTTCCTGCGCCAGATTGGCACTCGTGGCATCCGCCAAAGTGTTTTGCACAAAGAACGCACCCAGCACCGTAAACGCCACGATAACCGCCATGGCGCAGACAAAGATCGTCACAAAAACGCGGTGCGACAGCGTATGTTTTCCCTGGGGGGCGAAGACCACGGGTTACTCCTCCGATGCGGTGGCCGCGGTGTCGTCGCCTTCGGCACCATCACCGGCAGAAGGCTCGGCCAGGCGATAACCCACGCCGCGCACGGTCTCGATGGCGCTGGCATGCTCGCCCAGTTTTTGGCGAAGCGTCTGCACGTGCACGTCAACGGTGCGCGAACCGCCGTCGAAGTCCCAGCCCCACACGCTCTGCAGCAACGACTCGCGGGTAAAGACCACGCCGGGCTTGCGCATGAGGTACTCGAGCAGGTCGAACTCGCGCAGGGTGAGCTTAAGCGGCTCGCCGGCAGCGGTCACCTCGCGATGGCTAGGCGAAAGCACGATGTCGCCCACGCTGAGCACATCGCTCGCCTGCTTGACCATGCCGCCGCGACGCAGCAGTGCGCGGCAGCGGCTCGCAAGCTCCATGAGCGAAAACGGCTTAGTCAGGTAATCGTCGGCACCGCCATCGAGCGCCATCACCTTGTCGAGTTCGGTGTCCTTGGCGGTAAGCATCATGATGGGCACCGTCGCCGTCAGGCGATCGGCACGTAGGCGACGCATAATCGCCAAGCCATCGGTGTCGGGCAGCATGATATCGAGCAGCACAGCATCGGGCACCCGTCGCGCCACGGCAGCTTTAAACTCGCCATCACACGAAAAGCCCTCGGCCTCGATTCCCTGCTTGCGCAGCGCGTAGACTGTCAAATCCCTGATGTTGTCATCGTCCTCGACGTAATAGATCATGTTGAACCCCTTTGCGGCCGATATGACCGCATCTTAACCCTAAAGGCACCTGTAAAAGACAGCGTCAGCCAAAACGCCCCGTCAAATAATCCGCGGTGCGCGGATCGGACGGATTCTTGAAGAGTTGCGCGGTGGGCGCGTGCTCCACCAGCTCACCCAGCAAAAAGAACGCAACCGAATCGGAAATACGCGCGGCCTGCTGCATGTTGTGCGTCACGACCACCAGCGTGCAGGTCTCCTTGAGCTCGCAGGCCAACTGCTCCACCACCAACGTCGACACAGGGTCGAGTGCCGAAGTCGGCTCGTCCATCAGCAGAATGTCGGGCTGCACGGCAAGTGCGCGGGCGATGCACAGGCGCTGCTGCTGTCCACCCGAAAGACCCAGGCCCGACTCTTTGAGCTTGTCCTTGACCTCGTCCCACAGGGCAGCGCGACGCAGGGAGTCCTCGACCAGCTCATCGAGCACGGCGCGGTCGCGCACACCCATACCGCGAGGACCGTAGGCGACGTTGTCGTAGATGCTCATGGGAAATGGGTTGGGGCGTTGGAACACCATGCCCACGCGCTGGCGCAAACGGCAGATGTCGCAATCGCCCAGGATATCTTGACCACCGAGCGCAATCTTGCCCTCGATGCGGCAATCCTTGATGCCGTCGTTCATGCGGTTAAAGCAGCGCAGCAACGTGGACTTTCCGCAGCCCGAAGGCCCGATGAACGAGGTGATCTGCTTGTCGCGGATCTTGATATTCACGTCCTTGAGCGCATGGTGGTCGCCATAGAACAGGCCGAGGCCCTCGACGTCGATGCGCGTCGGCGAGGCGGCAAGATCCTCTGCCGTGGGGCGAGTCGCATCCCCAACCTCGCGCTCATGCGCGGCCTCGGCCTGCGCTTCCATGAGTTCTTCAAGCTCCGTGGGCTCCACAGCCGCAGCAGCCGTCATACCGCACACCTCCATATCGATATCAATTCAGCAGTATCGATAGTAGGAATCGCGGCTCATACGCACGTGAGCACATTGTCAAGTGTTTGTAAGGGCACGCTAGCTATGCGGCGGGCAGCTCGATGGTGAATATCGTGTGTTCGGGCGTCGATTCACATGCAACGGTACCGCCGTGTGCCGCGATGATCTCCTTGGCAATAGCAAGGCCCAAACCGGCACCACCGCGATTGGTCGCACGCGCCGCATCCAGGCGATAGAACTTCTCAAAGATCACCTTGAGCTTAGCCGCAGGGATAGGATCGCCCTGATTGATAAAGCGCACGCGCACGCCGCCATCGTCTTGGCGCCTGGCCTCAATCGTGATAGTCGAGCCCTCATAGCTATAGGCGACGGCGTTTTTCATGATGTTGTTAAACACGCGGGCCATCTTATCGCCATCCACGAGCACCGTCAGGTCCTCGCGAATATCAACCTGGGCTTCCTTATGTTGCTCGTTGAGGATGGGATAGAACTCGTCAGCCACCTGAGCCAGCAGCAACCCCAGATCAACATAGCCGCGCGTGAGCACGATATCGTGGAAGTCAAAGCGCGTGATATCGAAGAACTCTTCGATGAGTGCATCGAGCCGGTGCGCCTTGTCGAGCGCCACGCCCGTAAAGTGCGCACGTTGCTCAACCGGCAGCTCAGGAGCCTCTTGCAGCAGCGAAAGATAGCCCACCACACTGGCAAGCGGGGTGCGTAGGTCATGTGCCAAGTACGTGACCAGATCGTCCTTGCGATGAGACTCGTCACGCAAGGCCTGTTGCACCTTGCGCTCGCGATCGCGCACACGGTTGAGTGCGCCCTCGACCTCCAGGAAGTCGCCGTCGATGTTGTCCCAGGTGTCGGGGTGATCGATCAGGCGATCTTGAATACGAGCGGCCAGCACACAATCGGCATGCTGCTCGCCCTGCTCATAGCCCTGGTAGTACAGGGCGCGGCCGCAAAAGAACAGCACGCACACGGCAAGCGCCAGCACAAAGCCAAGCATGTTGAATACAAAGCCGGCATCGAACAGCACCGGCCCTTCGATGCCGCCGAGTGCCATGGCGCCAATCGCCAACGTCATGGCCCACGCGGCACCGCCAATCACCACGCAGCGGCGTACGATTTCAAATCGATCGATCAGCAAAAAGCCGACAAGCAGCACCGCCAAGATTCCAGCGATGTTATCGATGCCAATCAGCAGCAGGCTCAGCAAAAAGAGCAGCACCGTTGCAAGCGCGCGGTTGTCGACGACCGACCTCACGTATTCAAAGAGTCGATCGGGCACCTCGAATGCCTGCCTATCGTCTTTTGTCATATCCACTTCCCCACCATCAAAGGCGTTATTCGATTATGTAGCCGACGCCCCAGACGTTTTTGATAAAGCGCGGCTTTTGAGCGTCGTCACCGATCTTTTCGCGCAGGTGGCGAATGTGCACCATCACCGTATTGTTGGAGCCGGGCATAAAATCCTCGTTCCACACCGCGCGGAACAGATCCTCCACGGCCACCACACTGCCGCGATGCTCGACCAGATACAGCAAGATGGAATACTCGATGGGCGTGAGGCGCACCGGCGCACCGTCCACCATTACGGAACGAGCATCGCGGTTGATCTCCAGGCCGTCGAGCTGGATGATCGGCGACTCGGCCACCTGCGCGCGGCTACCGTAGCTGGTGTAGCGGCGAAGCTGAGCATGCACGCGCGCGATGAGCTCAAGCGGACGGAACGGCTTAACCACGTAATCGTCCGCGCCAAGCGAAAGGCCCTCGATCTTGTCTTGCTGGGCATCGCGCGCCGTCAGCATGATCACGGGATAGGTATGGCTGGAACGGATCGTACGCAGCAACTCAAGCCCATCGATATCGGGCAGCATGACATCCAGCAGCGCCAGATCGAACTCCTGCTCCAAGATTGCCTTGGCAGCGTCGGCCCCGCTATAGGCGACCTGTACATCAAAGCCTTCTTTTGTAAGGTAGATACCAACCAAGTCGGCGATGGCCTTTTCGTCATCAACTACCAAAATGCGCTCGTTCATGCGTGCTCCTCTCGCGCTCCATTATGCCCGAGGGGGCGCATGCCACACACAACAAGCGTGGGTGATTAAGTCGGCCTTAAGCACCCTTGTGCCCGTTCGGGCGCGGATGTGGGCCACGCACGCACGCGATGATCGCCGACACCGGCAAATGATATGCTCTAGTTCCAGAAGAGACCATCCCGTCGAAAGCGAAATCTGTGAAGTCCCTCACCTCTTTTGCAAAGCGCTCAGCCCAGCTTGCCGCCGGCTTTGTCTGCGCTATCGCCCTTGCCGCTGGCGTGCCCACCGTCGCCGGCGCCCAAGTGCTCACGACCGACAATGTCTGCGGCAAAACCGCCGATGCGCGCGGCATCACGGCCGATAATCTGCCCGATATCGATGCGACCAATGCGCTCGTCATGGGCAAAGACGGCACCGTCTACTACGGGCGCGGCGCCGATGAGCAGGTCAAAATCGCCTCGATCACCAAGGTCATGACCGCAATCCTAACCGTCGAGAATTGCAAGATGGACGAGAAGGTCACGGTGAGCAACGCCGCAGCCACCGTGGGTAATTCGACCGCCGGCTTGCTCGAAGGTGACGAGCTTACCGTGGAGCAGGCACTGCGCGGCCTGATGATTCCCTCGGGCAACGACGCCGCCGTCGTGCTCGCCGAATATGTGGGCAAGAAGATCGACCCTAAAACCAAAGACGCCGAGGCAACCTTTGTGAAGGCCATGAACGAGCGCGCTAAGAAGCTCGGCTGCACCGGTACGCTTTTTGAAAACCCGCATGGTCTGGACTTTGATGAGTGGGCTGGCGATATGCACTCAACCGCACACGACGTAGCGCTGATGATGCAGGAGGCCATGAAAAACGACACGATCCGCGAGGTCGTAGCGAGCGAGGATTCCTGGATCGAGGTCACGGGCGCCGACGGCACCGACCATTCGCATTCCATGGACACGCATAACTATTTGCTGGGCCAAGATGGCAACATCGGTGGCAAGACCGGCACCACCGACGACGCGGGCTATTGCTTTACGAGCGCCTACAACCGCGACGGCGACGAGATCTACACCGTCGTTTTGAACTCCACCACCACCGACCAGCGCTTTACCGATACCGCAACCCTTGCCAATTGGTACTACGGTCACAAGGTGACGGTCGCAATCGCCAACACACAGGAAAAGACCGCCAACGGCAACCCGCTTATGGCGCGCATTGGTCAAACCGACTGGACGGATAAGACGATCGACGCCACACTCGCCGATCCCACGGCGCAAGCGACCGTGTTTTCCCTTGCCGGCGAGGTGACCGAAAAGGTTAGCTACGACGATCTTTCGGGCACGGTGCATGTGGGCGACAAGGTGGGCAGCGTCACGCTCAAGCAGGACGGCACCAAGATCGCCGTCATGGACCTGGTTGCCGACGAGGAAGGCGCAGGGCCGAATCCCATTGAATGGCTGCTCGTGAAGCTCGATCGCTTGGGCCGTCGCATCGACAACCGCCCACTCACGGCAGAAAGCGAGACCGTCGCCAAGGCGCCCGAGGTGTAGGGCGCAAGAATAATAAGTCCACTGAAAGGAGGCGTCCGAAAGGATGCCTCCTTTTTTTGAGGGTTCGAATCCCCAGCCGCCATTCTTGATAATAAAAAGGGCCCCAAATGGGACCCTTCTTTCAAGTCATACTGGCGGAGAGCTGGGGATGTCCGGGCATGCTGCGCATGCCCTCCGGCTTCAAAGCCTGGCGGCTTTTCGCCCACGGGCTACAAACGCTTTCGCGTTTGCTTAACGCCCGTGCCCTCTCGGGTTCGAATCCCCAGCCTCCTTTCTCCGCACAAAAAAGAGCCCCAAATGGGACCCTTCTTTCAAGTCATACTGGCGGAGAGCTGGGGATTCGAACCCCAGATGCCCTTTTGGGGCATACTCGCTTAGCAGGCGAGCACCTTCGGCCTCTCGGTCAGCTCTCCGTAACAGCCGTTCTATAGTAACCAAACAGCCAAGGATGAGCAAGAGGAAATTTTCTAATTGCCTAGCAGCCTTTCTTCCTTGGAAGCTTCGCCTACCCCAGCGAGCGGTTGAGGGAGCCGAGCTCGTCGTTGCCCATGGTGCGCCACATTTGGAAGATGCAACCGCGCGCCAGGAAAAAGAAACCGTTATCGACCAGTCGCACAGCGGCATCTGCCAGCTGATTCGTCACGGCGGACACTGGCGGCAGCTCTAGTCCAGCCTTGTGGATGGTCTCGACCGCTTCCTCGAACGTCGGAGGCTCGCTGACGCCCATCTCGTTCATAAGGCCCTGCATTTCTTCCAGCGCGCTGCTGCCCGACTCCTCGCCGCGCGGCACCAGACGGTAACAAGCCAGCGCCAGGTCGAGCTGATCGCAATTCCAATAGGCAAACGCCAAGCGATAGAACAGGTAGCCGATTGCAGAACGATCGCTGGCAATACGTAGGCCGTGGCGCGCCACCTCGATAATCTCGTCAAAGCGCTCCAGACGCGCAAGCACGTTGATGAGCGCAAAGTGCGACTGCATGGACGAGCGCGCCAGATCGTAAAGATGGCGCACCTCGGGCAGTGCTCGTTCAAAGTCCTCTTGCTCGGCGTAAAAGCTGCAGATCTCGTGCTGGGCAAAGTACAGCGCATCGGGCGCACGAAGGATTCGCGCAGAGCGGTCTTCTTCCAACACCGGTAGCACCATGCGCACCAGCTGGTTATCGCAAAACTGCGTTTGAACCGGACCTGTCGCCAAAAGCTCGGCGACGGCGCACTTAGCCTCCAACTCCTCGACAAGACGGGAAAAGCCTTCAAAAGCACCTGTACGGTCGACTTTTGCCTGCTCGCGCAATTCAACAACACGGGCCACGTATGGGTCGTCGTCCTCTTCCATGACCTCCAGCTCGTCAGCCGTATCGGCAAGCAGCAGATCGCGCAGCGCCGGCGGCAGCATGCGATGGTCATCACGCGGACGAGCATGAACCTCCGCAGGTTCAATCGTCTCCGGAGCGGTTGACTCATATGCCTCAAGCACACGCTTGCACGGCATATCGTCCATGTCCATGCTCTCAAGATCCTTGGCGACAGGCACGCAATCGGCCAGATAGGCCGCGCGCCCAAAGAAATACGTTGCGACAACGCGCTCGCCCTGCTCACTGTCGGGAGCAGCAATCTGCACATAGCAGCGCGTGATGCAGGTGCCCGCGGCAAAACACGCTGCCGCAAGCGTGAGCGCCACGCGCGCATCGTGCTCCGCGGCCCAGATCGCGCGCGTGTCCTCGTCCAACTCGCACCAGGCGTCATCTTGAGCGTCGTATTCACGTTGCGGCATGGCATCAACGACAGACTGCCCAAACCGAACGAGCATAATCCCCTCGGCAACGTTTGCCCGATAGGTATAGTCGAGCCGCGTGACCACGTTAAGCGCCTCGACAATACGCGCGAAGCGGGTACGCACATCCCACTCACCGCCCGGCTGGCAAGCCACCGTACCCGGTTCGCCCCACGGGTTATCGCTCGAGGCCGTATCGAGCAGTCGAGGAACATCGTTGGTCGTCTTAGCGATATGCCACGCATCAAAGAGCGCGCAGCCCTCAAGGCTCGGTGACGAGGCCGCGGGGACCAATCCAGCCCCGATGCGCTCAAGGATGCCGGAGAGGCGGTTGAGACGGCACTCGATGGCAAGCAGCATGTCAATCTCGTCCTGGTCCAGCAGGCTACGATCAAAATTGAGATAGAAAAGCTTTGAACGATCAATGCGAGCCAGGCTCATCTCGGACTTGGCAGCGATGGTGCGCAGGCGGGGCAAGTCAATTTCACTCATAAGGGCGGCGGCATAACGCTCGATACCGCTCGGATTCTCGGCATGGTC
>CAUGKA010000004.1 GCA_959599615.1 uncultured Collinsella sp.
AGTTGCACCCAGTTTTCGGCGGCATCTCGAAGTGAGTGCCGCTGAATGACGCGACGTCGCGTTTCATCGGCTTCGGGGACAAAAGCTGGGACAACTTCAAAAACCATTTTCAAACTCAGAGTATTGAGTTTTTATTTTTGTCCCAAGGGGCACGGAGAGCCGCCTTTGGAGGCTCGATATCGCCGAAAAACGCCCGTTTTGAAACTCAACCGCCTTTGAGCCTGCAAACCACCAGATTCAACAGTAAGTGAGTTGACGCGGGTGGCTTACGAGCCGTTCACAAAACCGCAGGCCACAGGTCTTTGTCAACGATAAGCAAAGTGAATAGTCTCAGGTGGCTTGCCCATGAGTTGGCGTAAGCCTGTTTAGCAAAAGGCTAATCGGACACGACAGGCCGCCCGCATGGAGACGGCGTTTCCCGTGCGGGCACAAACAGCCCTGCGTGCCCTGTCGCGCGATATCCCAATGCGACGTTCAGAACCCTACCCGCCAAGCAGCCACCTCGCGAAATTCAGCACGAGCACGCCCTCCCGGGTATGGGGCTCATGCCTCGTGCGAGTGATGAGAATCTTCGGGAATGCATCCCCGATGGATAGAATCGGCGCAATCTCCCTCTCGAGCGTCGAATCGGCGCCGATATCGTCGCTCACATACACTTTCCTTCCCGGTTTCGAAACTTGGAAGGCAGTATGCGCAAGGATGCGTCGAGGTGCGATCCCAGTCGTACCATGCCAGCAGAGATGTCGAGGCACATTCGTTCATGCTGCAATGCGGGCATCGGAGATGAAAAACAGCCCGTCGGGTAGTCATGGGCGTGCGGGAGCCCGCATCAGTAACCTGCCTCCTCGGTTGTCCCTTCTTTGCATGGTCGTCTACATAAAGGAGGAACCAGCCATGCAGATCAGCATGCTTGCCCTTCTTGGGTCACGGACCGGGGAGGCGAGGGCCTCCGTCGGGACTGCCCCGAGCAACCGGCATATCCAAGGAATGACAAGGCTCGATCGCTGTGCTGGTCAGGATGCCGAAGCGGGCCGTCCGCCAATCGGAATGCGGGTCAGGATGCTGCAACGTGATTCCAGCTGCAGGATACGGCTCCTTTGCGGTTGCCGCAAAACCTGCTGGCAACATTCTTACTATCCGAATGATGTACGCATCCCTTGGGATCGTTTCGCCTGACCAGGGCCATCTTCAGCGCCTCATCGGCCAGCTCGGCAGGCGCCTCTTCCACGCGTAATAGCCCTGGCGGGTCACCTATGCAACCAAAGATACAAAAGGAATCGAATGGCCAGAGAGGATTCCCCTTTCCGATGGTCGATTCTTGACAGGCAAACTCAAGCCTCGTTAATATTACATGGTATGCCAGACCGAATTAACAAAGGAGGGGTGTCATGGTTGGTCTTTTCCGCACGCGGATGAGCGCCTAGAAAGCGGCGCTGTTGTGGCGTCGCGCTGTTTTTCTGCACGCCATTTCACGATTGGACATAACCATGATATTTGAAACCTCTCGGCGCAGGTCTGTTTCGCTGTGCCATTCATGGCAATTTAAGATTTGTTTCGTATGGGGCGGGGAGCTCGTGTCGACATTGACGAGCTCGATTCTCCAAATGGGTCTCATTTGGCATATCGCCCTCACGACAGAATCATCTTCCCTCCTCTCCCTGGCATCGTTAGCAGGCTTTCTGCCGATTGCTTTGTTCGGAGTCCTTGCGGGCGCCGTTGTCGACAGGCTGCCTTTGAAACGTGTTCTCATCGGCGCCGACCTCTTCGTTGCCGCGGTGGGCGCCGCCTTGGCGATTGCCTCGTTGGCCGGCAGCTTACCTGCGTGGTCAATACTCATCGCCCTGTTTCTCCGCGCAGCTGGCACTTCGTTCTACACGCCGGCCTCCCAATCCCTCACGCCCCATCTCGCCCCGCCAGAGCATCTCGTTCGCCTATCGGGAGTGATGCAGGCGATTCAGTCCGCCGGATACATTCTTGGCGCCGCGCTCGCGGCAGTGATTTATCCTGTGGCGGGCATTACCGCCATGATTGCCCTCGACGTGCTGGGGGCGCTTTTCGCTTCTCTAGCTGTCCTCGCCGCTCAGATAGACGCAGGAGGACTCGACGAAGCCGACCGCAGCTCGTCCTTTTCCAATAAAGTTCGAGAACTTTTCTCTGAGATTTCGGACGGCTACAAGCTGATCAGGGGATACAGGGGGCTGTTCGCCCTTCTTTGGTGCGGGTTCGTCTTCGCTTTCGCGTTCTCCCCACTCGCGGCATTGTTCCCAATAATGACCTTGGGACATTTTGGCGGTAGCACGGGGGATGCTGCTTTGGTGGAGGTCCTTTTCTCCGCAGGCATGCTGGCTGGGTCCGGCATTTTGGCGGCCACGGGAGGGTTCCGCAATAGGTCGCTCACCATGGTCGCCGCGATCGCCGGCTTCGGCGTCGTCGCAATCGCATCCGGATTGCTCGGCCCGTCGCTGTTCGCCGTTTTCCTACCGGCGAGCTTTCTTATGGGCGCATGCTCCCCGTTGTACGCGGGAACCCAAACTGCCCTTATGCAGGAGCAGATACCTCCTGAGTACCTAGGCCGCGTTTTCGGCCTCTACGGAACCATCATGGCGTGGGCCATGCCCATGGGCCTCGCGGCCCCCTCCGTTTTTGCGGATCTGCTTGGAGCTCCGTTATGGTTCGTCGGCTCTGGAGCGACCATGGTACTGCTTGCGATGGCTATGCTGCTTGTTCCGAGCGTCCGAAACGTGGGGAAAAGAGATACCGGGCGGATTCAATAGCCCAAGTATTCGAAAAAAAGAGGCGGCAGCCATCGGTTCACGCGTCAGCCTTCAAGCCCTTGCGACGACGAGGTATTGCGCCGACATCCCACATCGCGCTCCTTATTCGTCGCCAACTATCATTTTCGGATTTGCCGGCTTGCGCAAGGTCAAAACGCTCGCGCCGGCAATTGGGCAAAGGCGAAAAATCGACGTGAGCAATCTTTTTTGGCATGGCTGCGCTTCCAGTAAAAGGCTAATACACAAAAGGCGGTTCAACCTATGGAACTCATAGTCAAAGCTAAAGACATCTTTTTGGAATATGCCGGCCGCGATATCCTGGATATCGAAGAGTTGGAAATCTACTCCTACGATCGCATCGGCTTGGTGGGAGACAATGGCGCAGGCAAAACCAGCCTGCTTAAAATTCTGAGCGGCAATCTTACCATTGCGGACGCCGACGTCAGGCGCTTCGGCAGCATTGCCCTCATCGGCCAACTCGATGAACTCGACCTTGATGCGGCTCAGGACAGTGGTGAGATGCTCTCCCGTCTCAACGTCGCCGGAGTGGCGCAGGAGACGATGAGCGGCGGGGAGGAAACACGCGCCAAGATTGCCTCTGCGCTCTCCCAGAATGCAAGCGCGATCTTCGCCGACGAGCCTACGAGCCACCTCGACCAAGACGGCATCCGCCTTCTCGTCGGACAACTCAAGGCATTTGATGGGGCTCTGCTCATCGTGAGCCATGACCGTCATTTTCTCGACCAGGTGGTAGACAAGATCTGGGAGCTCAAAGACGGCGGTATTTCCGAATTCTGGGGTGACTACTCCGACTATCTGCGACAGAAAGAAGAAGAGCGCAAAGCTCAGGCGACTCGATACGAAGAGGCGATGCGCGAGCGCGATCGCCTCGAAGCCGCCATCGAAAAACAACGGAAAAAAGCACGGCAGGTCGACGCCAAGCGGAAGGGTGCGAAAAAAAGCAACGAGTATGCAGGTCGATTGGGGCATCAGAAAGCAACCGGCACCAAACAGAAGAGGATGTACCAGGCGGCTAAGGACATGGAGAAGCGCCTCGAAGCGCTCGAAGGGATTGAGGCCCCCGACAGCATTCGCGCCGTGCGGTTCCGCCAGAGCAAGGCCCTGGAACTGCATAGTAAATTTCCCATCTCGGCAGACGATTTCAGCTTGAGCTTCGGCAACTGCATGCTCTATGACCACGCGAAATTCGAGATACCGCTCGGTGCCAAAGTGGCCATCACCGGTGGCAACGGTACAGGAAAGACCAGCCTGCTGAAGGCAATCGCTCGACGCGCCGACGGTATTAACATCTCTCCCAAGGCAGAGATCGGTTACTTCGAGCAAACAGGCTACAAGTTCGACGCCCGTCAGTCTGCGATCTCGTTCATGCAGGATGGTTGCGAGTACAGCATGACCGAAATTCGAGGCATCCTCGCCTCTATGGGAATCGGACCGCGCGACCTGACAAAGGACGTTGGCGTTCTCTCGGGAGGCGAAGTCATCAAGCTGCTACTCGCGAAGATGCTGCTGGGCAGATACAACATCTTGCTCATGGACGAGCCTGGAAATTACCTGGACATCAAGAGCGCCGAAACCCTCGAGCAGATGATGAGCGCCTATGCCGGAACGATAGTGTTCGTCTCCCACGATAAGAGGCTGGTCGAGAACGTCGCAGACATTGTCTACGAAATAAAGGACACCAAGCTAGTCAAAATCTTTCAGCGCGAATAGCCCTAAATGAGCAAGAAATAATCCCCGAACGGAGACAAGGGAGTAAAACGGCAAAGAAAGAGCCTCCGTCCCAACGCAGGGAACGGAGGCTCTTTAATCGCCTTTACTCATCTCCGTCGCTGGTGGCTTTGTCATGACTCTCGTACGAAACGAAACTCAGCGGCATAGTGCGGCACTCAAAATCGCAGGTCAGAACCCTGTCGTCCTATTCCCACTCGATCGTCGCAGGCGGCTTGGACGTGATGTCGTAGCACACGCGGTTGGCGCCGGGGACCTCGGCAACGATGCGGCCGGAGATGCGGGCCAAGACGTCGTAGGGCAGCTTGGCCCAGTCGGCGGTCATGGCGTCGCTGGACTCGACGGCGCGCAGGATGATCGGGCGCTGATAGGTGCGCTCGTCGCCCATCACGCCCACGGACTTGATGTCGGGCAGGACCGCGAAATACTGCCAGCAGCTGTGCTCGGAGTTGCGCTCACCAGTCTGCTCAAACAGACGCTGGTTGTAGGCGTCGAGCTCCTCGCGCACGATGGCGTCGGCGTTCTTGAGGATCTCGAGCTTCTCCTTGTCGACCGCACCGATGATGCGGATGGCCAGACCCGGGCCTGGGAAAGGCTGACGGAACACGATGTGACCCGGCAGGCCCAGTGCCAGACCAAGCGCGCGGACCTCGTCCTTAAAGAAGTGGTCGAGCGGCTCGATAAGGTCGAAGTGCACGCCCTCGGGGAACGGAATCAGGTTGTGGTGGCTCTTGATGGTGGCCGTCTTGCCGCCCGTCTTGCGAGCGCCGGACTCGATGATGTCGGGGTAGATGGTGCCCTGAGCCAGGTACTTGACCGGCTTGCCATCGGTCTCGAGCTGCTGCGCCACGGCGAAGAACTCTTTCCAGAACTGCGTACCGATGATGCGGCGCTTCTCCTCGGGCTCGGTCACGCCGGCCAGAAGCTCGGCATAACGGTCCTCGGCGTGGACGTGGATAAAGTCGACATCGAACTGCTTGGTGAAGACCTCCTCCACCTGCTCGGGCTCGCCCTTGCGCAGCAGGCCGTGGTTGATGAACACACAGGTCATCTGCTTGCCCACGGCGCGAGCGCCCAGCGCAGCCACGACGGAGGAGTCGACGCCACCGGACAGGGCCAGAATCACGCGGTCGTCGCCAACCTTCTCACGGAACTCGGCCGTCATGGTCTCGACCAGGTTGTCCATGCTCCAGTTGGGCTCCAGGCCGCAGATCTCAAACAGGAAGTTGCTCAACAGCTGCTGACCGTACTCGGAGTGCTTGACCTCGGGGTGGAACTGCGTGGTGAAAATCTTGCGCTCGACGCATTCCATGGCGGCAACCGGGCACACGTCGGTGCTGGCGGTAACGGTAAAGCCCTCGGGCACCTCGGACACGGCGTCGCGGTGGCTCATCCACACGGTCTGCTCCATGGGCGTGGAGTTAAAGAGCTTGGCGCCGGCCGTACGCGTGATGGTGGCGCGGCCGTACTCGCCCACCTCGGAGTGGCCGACCTTGCCGCCGAGCGTCACGGCCGTGATCTGATGGCCGTAGCAGAAGCCCAGGACGGGAAGGCCCAGGTCGAAGATGGCGGGATCGATGGACGGAGCGTCCTCGGCGTACACGGAGGCCGGGCCGCCAGAAAGGATGAGCGCAGAGGCGTTCATCTCGCGAATCTCATCGGCCGAGATGTCGCAGGGGACAATCTCGGAATACACGTTGAGGTCGCGGACGCGACGGGCAATGAGCTGACCGTACTGCGCACCAAAGTCGAGTACGAGGACCTTTGCGGAAGCCTTTTGATCCATGGTTTCCCCTCCTGTTGGCGGGGAGCCGGTGCCCACCCGCGTGAATGAACGAAAATAACTTTCATAGTGTACACGTAACCAGCGGTTCTGCGCCCGTCATAGCCATCAGAGCACGGCAAACGCACGACCTGGGCCCCTATTTGACAGCAAGTGGAGCGTTACCAAACGTTACAGATGATGTAATACGTTTGAACATTGGACGCCCTGTGCCACAATACTGCCGAACGACTCCGCCTCTGCGGCGGCAAATACGATAGGAATACCAGCATGAAGCGCATCCTTCTCATCGCCACGGGCGGCACCATCGCATCGACCGAGGACGGCAACGGCCTCTCCCCCGCCCTGACCGGTGAGGAGCTCGCCCAGAGCGTCCCCGAGATCTCGGGCCTCTGCGAGCTCGACGTCGTGCAGCCCATGAACATCGACAGCACCAATATGCGCCCGAGCGACTGGATGCGTATCCGCGACGTCATCGTCGAGGGTTATGCCGACCACGACGGCTTCGTGATTCTGCACGGCACCGACACCATGAGCTACACCGCGGCAGCGCTTTCCTACCTGATTCAGGACAGCCCCAAGCCCATCGTGCTCACCGGCTCGCAAAAGCCCATGGGCAATCCATTTACCGACGCCAAGCTCAACCTGTACCAGAGCCTGCTCTATGCGCTCGACGAGCACTCGCACGACGTCTCGATCGTGTTTGGCGGCGTAGCCATTGCCGGCACGCGTGCCCGCAAGCAGCGCACCATGAGCTTTAATGCGTTCATTAGCGTCAACTATCCGCCCATTGCCTATATCCGCAACGACCGCATCGTTCGCAACGGACTCCACGGCACTCACCAGAACGAGAACCCGGTTCGTTTCTACGACAGCATCGACCCGCGCGTATTTGTACTCAAGCTTACGCCCGGCGTAAACCCGGGCATCCTCGACGCCCTTGCCGATAGCTACGACGCCGTGATTCTGGAGACCTTTGGCATTGGCGGTATCCCCGAGTTTGGTGAGTCGGGCGAGTCGTTCCAAGAGGCAATTTTCCGCTGGGTCGATTCGGGTCGCACCGTCGTTATGACCACGCAGGTCCCCGAAGAGGGCCTTGACCTGGGCGTTTACGAGGTCGGCCGTGCTTACGCCGATCATCCGGGCATTCTGCGCGGCGACGATATGACAACCGAGACGCTCGTGGCCAAAACCATGTGGGCACTCGGCCAGTCACGTGATGCCGCCGAGATCCAGCGCCTGTTCTACAGCCAAGTCAACCACGACCGCATCCCGATGGCGTAATTCAGTTGTCGACGGGTATCCCCTATTCGATGCCCTCGAGAAGCTCTGATACCGTCATGCCGAGTGCGGGCGCGATCTTAAATAGAACCTTGAGCGTGAAATTTGCCGTTCCATCTTCGATTCGGTCGAGGTAGGGTCGGCTGATTCCTGTCGCCACACAAAAATCAACCTTGGAGATACCAAGGTCTCTGCGTGTCTCTTCGACCCGCCTGCCAAGAATCTGTTTCGCACGTTCGTCCATGCAGCCGAGTTTGAAATGGAGCCGAACATAAACGTAAACTATAGTTTACGTTTTGCCGAATACACAGGAGTTTTCTATGTCGGGTTCTTCGGTCCGCATGTACCGAGCCACGCTTCGCACAAACAGCGTACCGCCCAAGCTCGTCGTCGTTGAAGCCGAATGCCTTTCGCCCGATGAGCGCACAGCATTTGCATTGCTATCAAGTCGCGTCGCCGCCGTTCTGGTCCCTTGCCCGGCGCAAGGTGAACTTGCCATCCAATGCCAAACGCATAGCTGCTCGCTCAATCAGGCTGCCGTAATCGCAACCAGCCAACGCGGTCTGCCCCTTCTCCTGGAAGCCGGTATCGCGCTCGCCCTTCGCGGCGCCGGATACGAAAACGAGGCCGCCGCCGATATGGTCTTTAAACCACGATCGAGCGGCGGCCTCGCAGCAGCCATTGAATATGCGTGCAGGCTCGTTGCCTAAAGGCGCAAGCTAAAAGCCTAGGCCAAAGCCCGTTCCGGTAATCGCCGAGTACATAAAGTAAACGTTAACCACGTTGAGGAACACACCCGTGATGCAACCATTACGCAGGTAGCGCTCGCACACGATGCGCGCCATGGCGGCGGAATCATCATTGTTTTTAGCCTGGCGTCCTGCCGTAAAGTACGTCGCCACGCTCAGCAGCAGGTTGAGCACCGGCAGTGCCAGCAACTCGTAGCTCTTGCCCCAGCGCGTCGCCTCGCCGGCGGCATTAAACTTTGTTGCCACCTCGGGACCAATGTTGGGGATAACACACGCTGCGACCACCAGCGGAATCACCGCAAGCACGAGCAGCGCAATACCCATGTAGCCGGCTTTTTTGCCATATTTAAACATGTGCGTCGTCCTTATACGTTAAAGCGGAAGTGCACGACGTCGCCATCGGCCATGACATAGTCCTTGCCCTCAATACGCAGCTTGCCGGCGGCCTTGGCACCCTGCTCGCCGCCGAGCTCGATGTAGTCGTCATAGCCAATGACCTCGGCCTTAATAAAGCCGCGCTCAAAGTCGGTGTGGATGACACCGGCAGCCTGCGGGGCGGTCGCACCCTGACGTACCGTCCAAGCCTTGACCTCCATCTCGCCGGCCGTAAAGAACGACTGCAGGCCGAGCAGCTTGTAAGCGGCCTGCGCGAGCACGTCCAGACCGGGCTGCTCCAGGCCTAAGCTCTCCAGGTAGTCGGCCGCATCCTCGGGATCGAGCTCGGAAAGCTCGGCCTCGATCTTGGCGCAAATCGGCAGCGGCTTGACGCCATCGATGGGCGCCAGATCGTCGTTAAGCATATCCTCGTCCACGTTGGCCACATACAGGATGGGCTTCATGGTGAGCAGGAACAGGCCCTTGGCGGCGGCGCGCTCCTCATCGGTCATCTCCATGGACGCGGCACGCTTACCCTCGTTGAGCCAGGCGAGCAGGCGCTTGGCGACCTCGAACTTGGGCATGAGCTCCTTGTCGCGCTTGGCCTCCTTCTCGAGCTTAGGCAGCTGCTTCTCGAGCGTGCCCATGTCGGCCAGGATGAGCTCGGTCATGATGGTGTCGGCATCGCCGGCGGGATCGACGAACTCGCCCGTGCGGCCCACCTCACGCATGACGTTGGGATCCTTAAAGTAGCGCACGACCTCGCAGATGGCGTCGGTCTCGCGAATGTTGGCCAGGAACTGGTTGCCCAAGCCCTCGCCCTCGTTGGCGCCCTTCACCAGACCTGCGATGTCGACGAACTCGACCGTCGCCGGCACAATGCGACCCGGGTTAACGATGTCGGCGAGCTTTTGCAGGCGGCTATCGGGCACGTCGACGATACCCACGTTGGGGTCGATCGTGGCGAACGGATAGTTGGCGGCAAGGCCGGTCTTTTTGGTAAGCGCGGTGAACAGCGTCGACTTGCCTACGTTGGGCAGGCCCACGATACCGATGGAAAGGGACACGACAGCTCCTTTTGGTACAAGCATTTCAAACTGCATAAGTATAGCGCCGCCGCAGCATCTGGGCTAACCCGGACGCCACGGCGGCACGAATGAAGCAGAGATAGGGGTCGCTGACTAGTCCGCGAGCTTCTCCACCTGGTCGAGCATCTTATCGAGCTTGGCCTTTGCCTCGGCCTTGACCTTCTGGGCTTCTTCGTGGGCTTTCGCCTTCTGGGCGGCCTTTTCCTCGGCTTCGGGATCGACGACGACCAGATTGGACGCGTCGTGCTCAACCAACTTGAGCGCATGCTCAGGGCACACCTTGACGCAGGCACCGCAGCCCAGGCAATACGTGGACTCCAGTGCAAAGCGACCGCTTCCCACCAAATCGCAGGCGAACGTGGGACATACATTGACGCACTCGCCGCACGACGTGCACTTGTCAAAATCGCACTCCGGCGTGCTCACCTGCATGTTCTGGGCAAGCTCGGGGTGGTTTTGCAACGTCGAGAGCACCAGTTGGCGCCCGTGCGTGAGCGAACGGCGACGCTTGGTCGTCGTAGTGCCGCACATGGTATTGAGCGTGCGCTCCAGCTGGGTAATCTGATGGCGGTGGGCTTTGAGCTTCTGCGTCACCGAGGCCAGCGCCGCCGTTGCCGGGTTGAGCTTGGTCACGGTAAGGCCCGTGGTGCGGGCAATCTTATCCATGTACTCCTTGCGCTCGTACTCGCGGCGCTTATGACATTTGAGGCTCTTGGGGTCGACCTCCAGGCCCATGCCCGTACCGGCCCACTCCTCGGCAGTGGCGATGGCCTCGCCCAGAATGTCCTCACCGCCGGTGTTGCGGCATTTATCGCACACGCCCAGCGGCAGGTACACGCTCACGTTGGGATAATCGGCCAGCACCGAGAACCAGGTCTCGGCCGTAATATCACCCACACAGGCGACAACAACCTCGTTCTCGCGCGGCATGCGCTTAAGAGCACGCGTGCAGGTAACGTAGGCGGTCTCGTGGCTCGTAGCCGCCGAGACAATGTCGTCGTAAAGGTTTTTGGGCGCCAGACGCGGCGAAATAATCGCCTCAGTCGGACAGGCGGCAGCGCACAGGCCGCACTTGCGGCAGGTATCGAGGATCTCGATGGCGTCTTCCTCGACCTCGATGGCGTTGACCGGGCACACGTCCATGCACGCGGTGCAGCCGCTCTTTTCGTTTTTGCAGGTCAGACACGGAATCGTGTTGCCGCGCGGACGCTCCTTGTAGTCGGCAGGATTCCACTGCGGCGCCGACGGATCGAGCGCGTCGGTCACGCCGCCAAGCGGGTTTTTAAGAAAGTCGAAACCCTTGCTGATCTCGATAATGTCATCAAACAGATCGTGTTCCTGCGCCATGCGCGGCCCCTCCCTGAGCAGTGCAAACAAGCAAGAGATAATAATACGCTATCGGCCCGTGCCTCGGGCAAATTACACGCGGAGCACCTTTGCGGCAAATAGCCTATGGCCTATCGCCGCCCCGATTGCACAAGGTCGATCAAGCGCCAAGCTATGCCTCGCGCATGAGCTCGACGAGCTTTTGCTTGGTCACCTTGGCCTGCTCGTTGGCCATATTGCGTTCGTTTCTAAAGGCCGCATCCGCAACGCTCATCAGGTCGGCATCGGAAATCTCGCCAAGGCCCAGCTCCTCGAGCGTCGTCGGCAGACCGACGCGCTGACAAAACTCGAGCACCTGTTCAAGCTCGGGCGCACGCTCCAGACGAAGCTGGACCACCAGACCAAACGCCACGGCCTCGCCGTGCATAGCCTTGCACTCGGGCAAAATCGTCAGGCCGTTGGCGATGGCATGCGCCAACGCCAAGCCACCGCTCTCAAAGCCAACGCCCGAAAGCAGGATGTTGCACTCGATCAGGCGCTCAACCGCCGGCGATGTACGCCCCTTTTTGAGATCGCGCTTGGCAGCGACGCCGCATTCCATAAGCGTGTCGTAGCAGGCACGTGCCGCGACCAGTGCCAAGTGCCCCGGCGCGCCACCGTGCTCGTTCGCACCTCTCGCCGCGGCGCACGAACGCGCCTCGAAGTACGTTGCCAGCGCATCGCCCATACCAGCGACCGTCATACGCAGTGGGGCCGCCGCGACCACGTTGGTATCGACCACGACCAGGTCCGGATTCTTCTCGAGCATCAGATAGCGATCGAACGACCCATCCTCGTGATACAGCACCGAAATCGCGCTGCACGGGCCGTCCATCGAAGCCGCCGTGGGGCATACACACAACGGCAGCTCAGCATAAAACGCAACGGCCTTTGCGATATCGAGCATCTTGCCGCCGCCAATGCCCACCACCATGTCGCAATACTCGGTCTGGGCTTCCTTGGCCATTTCGACAACGGCATCTTCCGTACACGGACCGTTGTAAATTTTAAAGAATGGCTCGCTTAGATCTTCATCCAGAAATCCATCGACGATCTGCCTGCACAGCCGATCCTCGGTGCCCTGGTCAAACAAGACATAGGCAGCGCAGCCCAACCATGACAAATACCTGCCCTGACGCGAAAGTTCGCCCGGCCCCTGAACATACCGGCCGGGACCGCCGTAAACCATAGGAAGCGCCATACGAGAATCCGCCCTTCATCAAACAACGATTGGTACAAACTAACCTGACCCCTTTGCACCATAGCAAAAAGGGGCAAAGCCATCTGTCGGCTTTGCCCCTTCCTTACCTTAGTTTACTCATCCATAAGGTAGTAGTGACCCAGTGCGTCGGCACCCAGGATGGCGTTTGCGACCATCTCGGGCGTCACCTCAAACGGCATGTTGCACATGGTGTCCTCGGGCGCGCAAGCGGCCTCGGCAACGACCATGGCCTGCTCGCGCGTAACCTCGGCAACGCCAAGCTCCTTCATCGTGACCGGCAGGCCCAGCTCAATGCAGAAGCCCAAGACTTCCTCGAGTTTCTCAGTCGGAGCATCCTCGAGTACCAGCTGGACGATGGTGCCAAAGGCGACCTTCTCGCCGTGATACATGCCGTGGCACTCGGGCAGCATCGTCAGGCCATTGTGGATGGCATGAGCAGCAGCAAGGCCCGAGCTCTCAAAGCCAATGCCCGAAAGCAGCGTATTGGCCTCGATGATATGCTCGACTGCAGGCGTGAGCGCACCCCTCTCCAGCGCGACCTTGGCCTTGACGCCATCGGCCATAAGCGTCTCGTAGCAGAGCTTGGCAAGCGCCAGACCGGCCATGCCACCCTTGCCGCCAGCGCAGGTGCCACCGTCGGCATCATGTGTCGCCTGGGCCTCAAAGTAGGTTGCGAGCGCATCGCCCATACCGGAAACCGTCAGGCGCACCGGGCTCGCCGCGATAACCGTCGTATCCATCAGGACAATGTTGGGGTTTGCCTTAAGGAAGAGATATTTATCGAACTGGCCCTCGTCGGTGTAGAGCACCGAAAGCGCCGAACACGGGGCATCGGTCGAAGCAATGGTGGGGCAAATGATAACCGGGGACTCCAGGTAATAGGCGACGGCCTTCGCGGTGTCGAGGATCTTGCCGCCACCGACGCCGACGATGATGTCGCAACCGTTGTCGCGAGCGAGCGCAACCAGGCGATCGACCTCGCCCTTGGAGCACTCGCCGTTAAAGTCCTCAAACAACAGCTCGGCCTTAGCCTCGGCAAAACCGCCCTCGATCTTGGCACCGACGCGCTTCTTGCCCGAAGGCGTCACGATGACGAGGGCCTTAGCGCCGAGCGGCTCGACATAGGAGCCGAGCTTGGCGAGCTCGTCCGGACCCTGGATGTACTTGCTGGGGCTATTGAAAATTGCAGCCATAACTATCCCATTCTCTAAAAGAAAAAAGAAAGGGGCTCCGTACAGATACGTGCGGAGCCCCTCGTTACGATAACAAGAGTCGATTAGAAATCGATGTCGGTGTCGTAGTAGCAGGCCTTGAGAATCTTCTCGAAGTCGGCAGCCTTGGTCTCACGCGGGTTCTCGGGCGTGCAGGCGTCCTGCTCGGCGTTCGCGGCGATCTCGGGGAGCTTGGCGAGGAACTCCTCCTCGGAAACCATCTGCGGGTTCTCGGCGTCGACCTTCACGCCACCATTCGCGTAATCCTTGATGGACTGCGGAATGTTGAGCTGGTCGTTGAGATCGCGAATCTTCTGGACGAGCGCAGCGATGAGCTCCTCGTTGGTCTCGCCGGGAAGGTGCAGGATCTCCTTGGCCACGTAAGCGTAACGCTCAGCAGCACGCGGGTCCTTGGAGTTCCACTGGATTACCTTGCCCAGGTACATGGCGTTAGCGGCACCGTGGATGATGTGGCCGTTCTCGAAGGCAGCACCGGTCTTGTGAGCCATGGAGTGAACGATGCCGAGCAGGCCCGAGGAGAAGGCGATACCGGCGATGCACTGAGCCTCGTGCATGTGCTGACGGGCCTCATGGTCGCCAGCATAGGACTTGGGCAGCCACTCGACGATCTCGCGGATGCCGTGCAGGGCGTTGGCGTCGGTGAACATAGAGGCGCAGGTGGAAACGTAGGCCTCCATGCAGTGGGTCAGAGCATCCATGCCGGTGTGGGCGCACAGCTTGGCGGGCATGGTGTAGGTGAGCTCGGGGTCGACGATGGCGACATCAGGGGTGATGTTGAAGTCGGCCAGCGGGTACTTGATGCCCTTGGCGTAGTCGGTAATGACGGAGAACGCGGTGACCTCGGTAGCGGTGCCGGAGGTAGAGGAGATGGCGCAGAAATGAGCCTTCTGACGCAGCTCGGGGAAGCTGAACGGCTGGATGATGTTATCGAAGGACTCCTCGGGATACTCGTAGAAGACCCACATGGCCTTAGCGGCATCGATGGGCGAGCCGCCACCGATGGCGATAATCCAGTCGGGCTCGAACTCGCGCATGGCCTCGGCGCCCTTCATGACCGTCTCGATGGACGGGTCGGACTCGACGCCCTCGAACAGCTTGACCTCGAAACCGCCTTCCTTAAGGTCGTTCTCGACGTCCTGCAGGAACCCGCCGCGGCGCATAGAGCTGCCGCCAGAAACGATGATGGCCTTCTTGCCCTTGAGGTTCTTCACCTCGTGGCGAGCGCCCTCACCAAAGTACAGATCGCGAGGATTGGTAAAACGTCCCATACTGTGCCTCCTAAACAAGCCCCTCTTAGACTTGCGTATATAACGGAGCACCCGATTGGCTCCGTTAGGACCGTTTTGCGCGTTGCCGGCGATGACAATGCGCGATGTCTAAACGTCTCAACGCTCAGACAAACACTATTCTACCGTTCTGGTTGGTCAGTTATTCACCTAAAGCCGACAATGATGAAACGTTTTTTCTATCCCTGAAGACCCTTGTGGGGCATTCATACTCCCAAGCTGGGCAAACGTTTTATCAAGGTTGACCACATATCCCGGGCAGGACGGTGCTCCTCCAAAATGTGCCCCGTTCGCCGCCAAAAATCGACCGTTTGCGGCACCGTGATACCACTCGGTCGTCCAAGGTGCCGACATTTGTGCGACATCCGTCTTCGTGGTGCAAAGGTGCAAGTCCAAGTGCGGCACCCCCGGTGTGCCACATGCGGGTAAACTAGAACCTTATATAGAGACATTTGAACCCTAACCGCAGCAAAGGAGGCCCCATGGCATTCGATCCCATTCAAGAGGATTGCCATCGCCTCGTTCTTGAGGCCTTGCGCCGCGACAATATCCCGCTCACCGACGGTGCCGCCGTAGAGCGTCTGATGGAACAATTCACCCGCAACCCTGCACCGCTCATCGTGCACGACCGCGACCGCGCCGGGCACCTCATTGCCAAGGTGGTCGAGGCTGTCGACTACCGCATCCCCTTTATCCCCGATGACGCCCAGGCAGAGCAAGAAGAAGCCGCAGCCGAGAACATGCTCCGCGAGGCAGCCGCGCTCGATCCGGCCAACTGGGATGCCCAGCGCATGCTGACGGCGCTCACCGCCGAATCCAACGAGGAATACGTACAGTACCTGGTGTCCAAGTGCGATGAAGTCGAGCATGACCTGGCGCTCAAGATCGCCTCGGCTCAGGACCCCTACGAGCGCGAGGCCGCTGGCGACCTCACGCGCCGCCCCTATCTGCGCTGGCTTGCCGCCTTGGCATCGCGCGCCCTCATTAGCGGCCGCTATCGCATGTCGCTCGAAGCCGCAAATCGCAGCTTGGACTTTGCGCCCAACGACCCCGCTGGTGTCCGCCACACCGCGATGCTCGCCATGGCAAAACTCGAATACCCCGCCGAGGAGCTCAAGCGCTTTCGCTCCGCTCACTCCGTGCCGTACCTCGCGAATACCCCGCTGCGCCGCCGCCCCAAAGATGCGGAGCGTGACTTGGACCCATGGACGCTCATCGCGCTGATGAGCGCTGCTTGGCGCGAGCTGGACTACGAGGGCGCCGAGCACTACTTGCGCATCCTTGCGCGCTCGTGTCCGCACGCAGCCGAGGCGCTCTACTTCCAAACCGAGTTTCCCGATGGCGTCTATGCCCGCGTCAACGTGGGTGCAGGCTCCACCGACGAGCTTGTCCTTGCGCTGTCCGAGGCGACACCGGTATTGCAGGAGGGCTTGGGCGCCCCCGACAATGCCAGCTTTGCCGCCTGGATCGCCACCAACGACATCGTGCGCTCCCAGATCGACGAGCGCATCCTGCGCGCGGCCGAGCAGGGGCTTCCATTTAAGGGAGGGGACCTCTAATGGATCCGAGCGTCTACATCCCCGCCTACCTGGAGCGCACCTATCTGGCGTCGCACCCCAAGCTCACCGATGCAGCACGCGAGCTTGTCCATAACGACATTAGCGCGAATCCTCAAAAGTATGCGCAGGCCGAGCATGCCCAGGCACTGCTGTCCTATGCCGGCGTTCATCGCCACCTGCTCGACGAGCTCCATCGCATCGAGGACATGGGCAGCGACGAGGAGTTTGAGCAGACGCGCAACCGCCTGTTCGACGACATGCGCGACGAGCTGCTCAAGATCGTCCGCGTCGATGCGCTGGCCGTCGACGCGCAGCTGCTCGCCATCATCCTGGCCGACACGCCCGTTGACGCCTGCCTGGGCGACCTGATGAAGCTCGAGGCGACCACGGCCGATTACCTGCAGCAAAGCGTGCCCGGGTTCGACATGGAAGCCCCGCACTACTGGGCCAATAATGTTTTGGCCGACGGTGTCACCGCAGCAGACCTTACCGTGAGCGAGCCGGCTCTTATCGGGTGGCTTCACACACTCGAGGCCATCTCGCAGCTGTGCATGGCGAGCGCCCGCTACCGCGCTGCTGCCAACTACGCCCGCCGCGTCCTTAAGGCAGAAGGCTATCCCACCCGAGCTGCCGGCACCGTGTTGCTCGCCCTCGCTCGCCTGGAAGACCAGGACGGCTTTTTCGCCCTAGCGCACCAGCTCGAGGAACAGGCGGGAGCCGATGCACTCGAGAACTCTCCTTGGTACCTGCTCGCCCGCACAATCCTATTGTTCAAAACGAACAAGATGCGTCCGGCGGTGCGTGCGCTGCGTGAGTTCGCTAACCGCTGCGAGGGCGGCGCGTTCTTCTTGCTGAATCCCATGTACCAGACACCGTACCTTCCCTGCCGGCCCGAGCCACGCGATCCCTGGGATCTTTCGCACCAGGCCGTTTGGGAAGCGGACGGCATTATCTCGGACACTCCAGACTTTGCCCCCTGGGCCAATGCCTGCGAAGACGTGTCGCAGCTTGCCCAGGAATTTGCGCGCCGCTACGGTTTTTAGTGACGCACTCGACCCGACCATATCGTTTACGTTAGGAACGGTTTCATGAATCTCCGCTCATCTCTTGCCTGCACCTCGAGCGATATCGCCCGCTGGGGGCTGCGCTCCGTCCTTAAGCGCCAGGGCGGCGTACTTCCCGGCCGCATCGCCATGAAGATCGACCCCGAGCTGCTAAGCGACCTCGCGAGCCTGGTCGACCGCAGCGTGGTGATCACCGGTACTAATGGCAAGACCACCACCTCCAACCTCATCGCCGACGCCGTTGCCGCCAGCGGCGCCACCGTGGTGTGCAACCGCGCTGGCAACAACATGGAGCCGGGCGTGGTGGGCGCGTTGCTCGAGGCGCGCGGCAACCTTAAGCGAACGGCCAGCAGCAAGCGCGTAGGCGTCTTTGAGTGCGACGAGCTCTACACGGTGCGCGTCCTGCCCAAGCTCAAGCCGACCTACTTTGTGCTGCTCAACCTGTTCCGCGACCAGCTGGACCGCTACGGCGAGATCGACCATACCCAGGACGTCATCGCCCATGCGTTGGAGCTCTCTCCGACGACAACGCTCATCTACAACGCCGACGATCCGCTGTGCGCCTCGATCGCCGCGCGCGTCCCCAACACGAGCATCGCCTTTGGCATCGACGGTGCCACGGGCACCGAGTCCGACCGCATTAGCGACTCGCGTTTTTGCTCGCAGTGCAACGCCCCGCTGGAATACGACTATGTGCAGTACGGACAGCTGGGCGCCTATCATTGCCCTTCGTGCGGCTGGGGTCGCCCCGCGCTGCTCCGCCGCGTGACGGGCGTTGAGCTCGGCTGCGACGGCTACGGCTTTGACCTGGCCTTTGGACCTGAGGCCAACGCGCCCGCCGTGCACATCGCCACGCGCTACAACGGCCTGTACATGGTCTATAACGTCGCCGCCGCCTTCTTTGCGGCGCACGAGCTGGGCGTGGACGCGGCGCACCTGCAGCCCACGCTTAATGCCTACGTGCCCGCCGGCGGACGCATGGGCCGCTGGGATATTGCCGGCCGCACCGTCGAGGCCAACCTGGCCAAGAATCCCGTGGGCTTCGATCGCCAGATCCAGTCCATTAAAACGGCAGGTGGCAGGCTCTGCGCCTTCTTCCTAAACGATAACGATGCCGACGGCCACGATGTCTCGTGGATCTACGATGTCGACTTCGAGCGCATCGCCGACACGCCGGGTCTTGTCGCCTTTGCCGGAGGCACGCGTGCGCACGACATGCAGGTACGCCTCAAGTACGCCGGCATCGATGCCGCGATTATCTCGGACATCGCGCAGGCGATCGGTGCCGTGGCAGACGAGGCCGCCGATGACACCTTCTACGCCGTCGCCAACTACACGGCCTTCCCGCCGCTGGTCAAAGAACTCGACGGGCTGAAGGGTGCCGATGCAGCCACGGTTGCTGCCCGCGCCGTAGTCCGTGCCGACGGCAGCGCTCTTCCTGTCGGCATCGCGCCGGTCGAGCTTTCGCGTCCCCTGCGCATCGTCTACCTGTATCCCGATGCCCTTAACCTCTACGGTGACGGCGGCAATGTTATCGCGCTCGAGCGCCGCTGCGCCTGGCGTGGCATTCCCGTGCGTGTAGACGAGGTCCGTATGGGCGAGACGCTCGATCTGCACGATGCCGACATCGTCATGATGGGCGGCGGTGCCGACCGCGATCAGCTGGCCGTGGCACACGAACTGCTCGCTCAAAAAGACAAGGTCGCGGCCTATGTTGAAGACGGCGGTTCGCTGCTTGCCATCTGCGGCAGCTATCAGCTGCTCGGCCGTTCGTACTATATGGGCGAGGATCGCATCGAGGGTCTGGGGGTCATTGCCGCCGAAACCGTACGCGGCTCCGACCGCCTGATCGGCAACGTAGCCGTCGAAACCAATCTGGCACCCGAGCCCTTTGTGGGATTCGAGAACCACGGTGGCCGCACCCTGCTCGATACAGACGCCACGCCACTCGGAACGTCCGTCGTCACAGGCACCGGCAACAACGGCGACGATGGCTTTGAGGGTCTCATCTACAAGAGCGTCATCGGCACGTACCTGCACGGGCCGGCGCTGCCCAAGAACCCCGAACTTGCCGACTGGCTGATCGCGCACGCCCTCGAGCGCCGCGGCGACGCGCAGGCCACAGCCCTGCTGCCGCTCAAGCCCCTCGACGACACCTACGAGCGCACCGCCCACGACGCCGCCATGAAGCTCCTCCCCTAGCACCCCACCACCACAAAGGGGACAGGCACCTTTGTGGTGGTTTTGACCTGCCACGGCAGTTTGTCTCAATCTCTAACATCTAGACCGTTAAAAGTCGTCTTACTGTTACAGATTGAGATATTCCGCCCGGCACCAGCCTTCCGTCTCGATCTGTAACAGGTGGAGCCGATTTACCCGCTTAGATGTTACAGATTGAGATATTTGAAAATCGGAATAGAAGTCTGCTCCTGTGTGGTGGTTTTCCAGTTTGCCAACGATATACGCGACGGCAAAAAAGTCTGCTATACTCTTCCCCGCTGTCCCCATCGTCTAGCGGCCAAGGACGCCACCCTTTCAAGGTGGATATCGCGGGTTCGAATCCCGCTGGGGGCACCATTTAAACTGAGAAGCCCGTTGCCCTCGCGGTAACGGGCTTTTTGCTGCCGATATGCCGGGATTCGAACCCGACAGGGTGCGGAGCTGAGGAAACGCGTAAGCGTTTTCCAGCGCAGCACGCAAGGAGCGGAGCGACGCAGCGAAAGCGGGCGGCGCCAGCCGCACGCGGACATCCCGCTGGGGGCACCATTTGAAATGCAAAGCCCGTTACCCTTGCGGTGACGGGCTTTTTTCTTCTCCAACGCCGGGATTCGAACCCGACAGGGTGCGGATCCCGGCAAATCGGCGGCAAAACGGGCTTCAAAGCGCCCTTCGCAAACAAAAACCGGGGCCCGCGCGATGCGGACCCCGGCTCAATACCGTGACGATATGTCGGTTACGCTCTACACGTAGAACAGGATGTCGTCGTAGGTCGGGACCGGCCAGTAGTCGGCTGCCACGATCTCCTCCATGGCATCCACGGCGGCGCGCAGCGTATCCATAGCGGGAACGACCTCGTGTGCATACACATTTGCCTGCTCCTGGCCATCGAGGGCCTCGGCCTTCTGATGCACGGCGTCGAGCGCCTTGATGGAGTCGTTGATGGCGGTGATACCATTGCAGAGCTTGTTGAGCGTGTTCTGCTCGCACTGCATGGCGGCCTCAGCACCGGCGGCACGAATAGTCTCAAGGCCCTTAGCGACCTTGGTGGCATAGGCGGTAATGACCGGGCGATAGGTACGACGCGCCTCGCGAACCATCGTGGTGGCCTCGATGTTCATGAGCTTGTTGTACTTCTCGAGCTTGCAGTCGTAGCGGCACTGGGCCTCGGCCTTGGTCAGGACACCCGTCTCCTCAAAGAGCGCAATGGCCTTATCGGAAACAAAGGCAGGCAGTGCGTCGGCCGTGGTCTTGTTGTTGGCAAGGCCGCGCTTCTCGGCCTCAATAGGCCACTCGTCGGAGTAACCGTCGCCGGAGAACAGGATGCGCTGGTGATCGGTCAGGACCTTCTTGCAGTACTCGAGCGCGGCGTCCTGGAACTTATCCTCGGGCGTACCCTCGAGTGCATCGGCGAAGGACTTGAGCGACTTGGCCACGGCGGCATCGAGCACCAGGTTGGAATCGGAGACGTTCTGCTCGGAGCCGCAGGCACGGAACTCGAACTTGTTGCCGGTGAAAGCGAACGGGGAGGTGCGGTTGCGGTCGGTGTTGTCCTGCATCAGCTTGGGCAGGGTGTCGGCGCCCAGGTCGAGCACGCCGCGCGTGGCATGAACGGAAGCCTTGCCATCGATGATCTTCTCGACGACCTCGGTAAGCTGGTCGCCCAGGAAGATGGACATAATCGCCGGAGGAGCCTCGTTGGCGCCCAGACGATGATCGTTGCCGGCCGAGGCAACGGAGGCACGCAGGAGCTCCTGATAGTTATCGACGGCCTCGATCACCGCGGTGAGGAAGACGATGAACTGCAGGTTGTCGAGCGGGGTGTCGCCCGGGTCGAGCAGGTTCTCGGACTCGGTGCCAAGCGACCAGTTGTTGTGCTTGCCCGAACCGTTGATGCCCTCGAAGGGCTTCTCGTGCAGCAGGCAGACCAAGTCGTGGCGGGAGGCGATGAGCTTCATCTTCTCCATCATGACCAGATTCTGGTCGATGGCCTCGTTGACCTCGCCGTAGACAGGGGCGAGCTCATGCTGGCAGGGAGCGACCTCGTTGTGCTTGGTCTTGGCAGGAATGCCAAGCGCCCACAGTTCATCGTCCAGGTCCTTCATATAGGCCGAGACGGTGGGGCGGATAGCGCCAAAGTAGTGCTCCTCGAGCTCCTGGCCCTTGCAGGGGGCAGCGCCAAAGAGGGTGCGACCGGTGATGACCAGGTCCCTGCGCTTGCGGTAAGCGTCCTTCTTGATCAGGAAGTACTCCTGCTCATCGCCCACGGAAGGAACGACCTTCTTGGGGGTCTTGCCAAACAGCGCCAAAACGCGCTTGGACTCACGCGAGAGCGCAGTCATGGAACGCAGCAGCGGGGTCTTCTTGTCCAGGGCCTCGCCCGTGTAGGAGCAGAAAGCCGTGGGGATGCACAGGACATCGTCCTTGATAAAGGCGGGGCTGGTGGGATCCCAAGCGGTGTAGCCACGGGCCTCGAAGGTGGCGCGCAGGCCGCCGTTGGGGAAGCTGGAAGCATCGGGCTCGCCCTGGATGAGGTTCTTGCCCGTAAACTTGGTAATGGCGGTGCCGTCGTGGTTGGGCTCGAGGAAGCTGTCGTGCTTCTCGGAAGTAATGCCCGAAAGCGGCTGGAACCAGTGCGCGTAGTGTGTCGCGCCCTTGGAGATGGCCCAGACCTTCATGGCATGGGCAACGGCGTTGGCCACATCCAGGTCGAGCGGCTCACCGTCCTCGAGGGTTGCAGCAAGGCGCTTCCAAATGTCCTTGGGGAGGTAGTCCTTCATGACTTCCTCAGAGAACACCATGGTCCCGAAGCGGTCAGTAAGTTCGGCCATACGGAACTCCCTTCGTATCGGCACCGCGTGAGAAGCGGTGTTGATTACTAACGAACGAGTCATAGATTAGGCTCGTCGTGTTTCCGCAACATTACCGTTATGTTGCTGTCACGAAACCAATCAATGAGGTTACCGCATCGCGGCGGCGTTGCCGCCCTCAACAGCCAATCAACTGTATAAATTGCAGACCTCTCCCCATGGTTTAAGGGTAGTCAATTTGGGATGGGGCTCTATTAACTGGTATTTCGCATCAGATACCAGTCTTTATAGCCCCATCCTAGATTGACCGCTCTGCTATAGGGAATGTCGATAGCAAGGCATCTTTGATTGGTATCCCCGAATAGCGAGTGAAACTCCACCATGACACAGTGGTGCTGTAGAATCCTTACAACACATCACACTATTTAAGTATCTAAAGGAGCACGATATGCGCGTCGACGAGGTTTTTAAGCAGGCAGCATCCCAGGGCACCGCACCCGTTTCGTTTGAGATGTTCCCGCCCAAGGGTGAGCTGACCCTCGATACGGCTCGCGAAGTGGCGGGCAACCTGTGCAAGCTTTCGCCGAGCTTTGTCTCGGTCACCTGCTCGGCCGGCGGCTCTGGCAACGGTGCCACCACCGCCCCCATCGCGCATATGATTTCGAGCGAATTCGACACGCCCTCGGTAGCGCACCTCACCTGTGTGGGCCGTACCCACGCCGATATCGCCGCCAAGATCGACGAGTACCGCTCCGCCGGCGTGGAAAACGTGTTGGCCCTGCGTGGCGATCTCCCTGCCGGCGCGACCGAGGACGACAAGCCCGCCTCCGACTACGCCTACGCCCGCGACCTCATCCCCGAGCTCGTCGACGCCGGCTTTTGCGTGGGCGCCGCAGCCTACCCCGAGGGCCACATTGCCTGTGAGGACCTCAACCTCTCGGTCGAGCACCTCAAGCAAAAGCAAGATGCCGGCGCGAGCTTCTTTGTGACGCAGCTCTTCTTTGACAACGAGTGCTTCTACCGCTTCCGCGAGCTTGCCGACAAGGCAGGCATCACGGTGCCCATCACCGCGGGCATCATGCCGTTTATGGGCAAGTCCCAGATCAGCCGCATGGTCTTTATGTGCGGCGCGTCGCTGCCCTCCCCCGTCATCAAGATTCTCGCCAAGTACGAGAACGACCCCGAGAGCCTGCAGGCAGCCGGTGTAGATTATGCCGCCCGTCAGCTTTGCGACCTTAAGGAGCACGGTGCCGCCGGTCTGCACCTGTACACTATGAATCGTCCTGCGATCGCCGCGACCATTATGGAGCGCCTGGGGTAATGGAAAAACCGCACATCGATACAACCGCTGTCGAAGTGCCGGCCGACCTTGCGTCGCCGGCGCTTTACCGTGTCGATGCTGCGCACCATCCCCGTGTCGACCGTGCCGAGATGCTGCGGTATCTGGGTTACGGCGGCCAGCAGATTGAGCCCGAGCTGTCACGACGTATTGAGCTTGTCGTTGAGCGTCTGGAGCTGGACATTGAGCCCCGCGGCGTGCGACGCGTGTTTGCCGTCGATGCCACGGGCATCGACGAGCAGGGCGAGCCTTGCATCCGTCTGGTCGGCACCAACGTTGAGCTGCGCGGTCGTGATATCTATCGACATCTCAAAGACGCCCGCTTTGCCGCGCTCATGGCATGCACCCTCGGCATGGATGCCGAGCGTCGCCTACGCACCACG
Organism: uncultured Collinsella sp.; assembly: GCA_959599615.1. Taxonomy (GTDB): domain Bacteria; phylum Actinomycetota; class Coriobacteriia; order Coriobacteriales; family Coriobacteriaceae; genus Collinsella. Next base: position 24,277 of record CAUGKA010000004.1, read on the forward strand.
GGAGCCCAGCAGCCCCTAGAGGGAGCTGTACTCGATGCCGCGTGCTCCGCTTACGTGGAAGCCGCCGTTGAACAAATGGACCAGCAGGTCAAGACGGACGCCGCCGTTCATGGGCTCGCCGGCAACTGGCGCTTTAGTCCCGGCTACGGCGACTGCCCGCTCTCAGCCCAGCGCTCGATCGTCAACGCGCTCAACGCCACGCGGCTCATCGGGCTTACCGTCACGCCCACCAGCCTGCTCATGCCCACCAAGAGCGTGACCGCGGTGATCGGTCTGTTCGACGGCGAGGTCCACGACGCCCAGAGCCGCCCCACCTGCAATATCTGCCGCATGCGCGAGCACTGTCGCTTCCGCGCCGCCCACACCACCTGCTATTCCAGCCATTAGGAGCCCTCGATGTTTACTCCGCTTATCACTCATGATTCTGACGGCACTGCATTGGCGGCACCCGTTGATGCCGCACGTCGCAACGGTGCCACGTACAAGACGCGCACGATCGACGATCTGCGCATTAAGGACGATCGCCTGCGTGCGGCCATCGAGGGCACAGGGCATCTGCTGTTCGACGGCGGCATGGGCACCATGTTGCAGGCCGCCGGCATGAAGGCAGGCGCCCTGCCCGAGCTGCTCAACTTTGAGGAGCCCCAGGTTATCACCGATATCCAACGTCAATATGTCGAGGCTGGCTGCGACGTGATCACCGCCAACACCTTTGGCGCCAACGCCCACAAGCTCGACGGTACCGCCACCGTGGCAGATGTCTTTGCCGCCGCTGTCGCCTGCGCCCGCGCGGCCGGCGCCCACTACGTCGCCGGCGATATTGGCCCCATCGGCGCGCTGCTTCGCCCCTTGGGCACCCTCAGCTTCGACGAGGCCTACGATCTCTTTGCCGAGGAAGTGCGCTCTGGCGTCGCCGCGGGTGTGGACCTCTTTATTATCGAGACTATGACCGACCTGGCCGAGATCAAGGCGGCGGTCCTCGCCTGCCGCGAGAACTCCAACCTGCCCGTCTTTGCCACCACGACTTTTGAGGAAGACGGTCGCACCTTCCTGGGAACGAGCCCCGAGGTCTCCGCCATCACGCTCGACGCCATCGGCGCGGACGTTTTGGGCATCAACTGCAGCCAGGGACCGGCCGAGCTCCGAGGGCTCGCCGCGCGCATGCTCACCGTAACGGACAAGCCCGTTATGGTGCAGGCCAATGCGGGACTCCCCCACGTGGACGACGACGGTAACACCGTCTTTGACATCCAGGCCCCCGAATACGCCCAGGCCGTCGCCGGCATGATCGCCGACGGCGTAAGCGTCGTGGGCGGTTGCTGCGGAACCACGCCGGCGCACATGGCGGCCTTGCGCACGCTTATCGACAACCACACGCCCAGCCCGCGCCACCGCAAGCCCAGCATGTCGGTCACGAGCGCCCAAACGGTCGTGGACCTTCCCTGCGACGGCCACAAGATCGCCGTCATCGGCGAGCGCATCAATCCCACCGGCAAAAAGCGCCTGCAGCAGGCCCTGCGCGACGGCGACCTGGACTACGTCGTGAGCCAGGGCATCAGCCAGCAGGAACAGGGCGCCGACATCCTGGACGTTAACGTGGGCCTGCCCGAGATCGACGAGGTCAAGATTATCCAACAGGCCACCGAGCAGCTCCAGGGCTCCACGCTGCTGCCGCTGCAGATCGACTCCACCGACCCCTCAGCCGTCGAGGCCGCCGTGCGCCGCTACGCCGGCAAGCCCATCATCAACTCGGTCAATGGCAAGCAGCAGATCATGGACGAGATCTTCCCGCTGGTCGCCCACTACGGCACCAACGTTGTCGGCCTCACGCTCGACGAAGGCGGCATCCCCGATACCGCCGAGGCCCGCTTCGCCATCGCCGAGCGCATCGTGGCCGAGGCCGCCCGCTACGGCATCGGCCCGGACCGTATCCTCATTGACTGCCTGGTCATGACCGCCTCGACCAACCAGCGCCAGGCCGAGCAGATCCTGCGCGCCATGTCCCTGTGCAAGGAGCGCCTGGGCGTCAAATGCGCGCTCGGCGTGTCGAACATCAGCTTTGGCCTGCCCGCTCGCCCGCTGCTGGGTTCGGTCTTTTTGGCCGCCGCCTTTGGCGCGGGCCTCGATGCCCCCATCATGAACCCGGGCTCCAAGCGCTTTATGGACACCGTCTACAGCTATCGCGTCCTGAGCGTTGAGGACGAGGGCTCGACCGGATACATCGAGCGCTATGCTGGCTGGACCGATCCGTATAAGATCGCCGCCAACCCGGCAGCAGCTCAGGCCGCATCGACCGACACCGTGCCCGCTGCCGGCACCGACGGCAACGACGACCCGATTCGTCGCATGGTCGTCTCGGGCCGCAAAGGCGAGATCGCTGCCGAGACCGAGCGTCTGCTGGCAGACCACGACGCCATGGACCTCATCAACAATCACTTTATCCCCGCCCTCGACGAGGTGGGCGTCCTCTTTGACCAGGGCAAGTTCTTCTTGCCGCAGCTCATGGCCTCGGCCGAGGCCGCGCGTGTGGGCTTCGACACCATCAAGCGCCTGATGCCCGCCGGCGAGATCGCCGACAAGGGCAAGATCTGCGTGGCCACCGTCAAGGGCGACATCCACGATATTGGCAAGAACATCGTCAAAATGCTGCTCGATAACTACGGCTACACCGTCTTTGACCTAGGCCGCGACGTCGACCCGCAAGAGGTGCTCAAGACCGTGCGGGAGCGTGACATCAAGCTCGTCGGCCTCTCGGCGCTTATGACCACCACAGTCGTCGCCATGGAAGAGACCATCAAGTTGCTCCATGCCGAGGTTCCAGGCGTCAAGATCATCGTAGGCGGCGCCGTGCTCACCCCCGAATACGCCAAGCAGATCGGCGCGGACTACTACGCCAAGGACGCCGCCGAAAGCGCTCGTATCGCCGAAGAGGTCTTTGGGCAGTAACACAACGGAAACAACCGAGCACCAAAACGTGCCGCGCGCGCCACTTGGCACGTGCGGCACGTTAGAATAGATGAGACTATGCTCGTTTTGGCAGATAGGAGCGCAAGGATGGCGATCACGCCCGCAGAAATCGCGGAAACCCGCGGCATGGTTGAGGAGCAGAACCTCGACATCAGGACCATCACCATGGGTGTTTCGCTCATGGGTTGCGGTGACGAGAACCTCGACCGCATGTGCACGAAGATCTACGACCACGTGACGCACACGGCTGAGCATCTGGTCGAGACCGCCGAGAACCTCGAGCGCGAGTACGGTATCCCCATCGTCAACAAGCGCGTTTCCGTCACCCCGGTGGCACAGATCGCCGCGTGCTGCAAGGATGAGGACCTCACCCCCATCGCGCACGCCCTCGACCGCGCGGCCGAGACCCTCGGCATCGACTACCTGGGCGGCTTCTCCGCACTCGTCCAGAAGGGCATCGGCGACGCCGACCGCCGCGTCATCCAGTCCATTCCGCAGGCGCTCGCCACCACGAGCCGCGTCTGCTCCAGCGTCAACGTCGCCAGCCTGCGTGCCGGCATCAACATGGACGCCGTGCTCATGGCCGCGCAGACCATCATCGACGCCGCCAAGCTCACGGCCGACCAGGACTCCGTCGGCGCTTCCAAATTTGTCTGCTTTGCCAATATGGTCGAGGACTCCCCGTTTATGGCGGGCGCCGTCCACGGCGGTGGCGAGGCCGACGCCGTCATCAACGTTGGTGTCTCGGGCCCCGGCGTTATGGCCGCAGCCCTGGAGACGCTGCCCGATTCCGCATCGATGATGGAAGTCGCCGAAAAGATTAAGCAGACCGCCTTTAAGATCACCCGTGCCGGCGAGCTCATGAGCCGCGAGGCCGCCCATCGCCTGGGTGTCGAGAAGGGCATCGTCGACCTGTCGCTGGCTCCCACACCCGCCATCGGCGACTCCGTCGCGCGCATCCTCGAGATCATCGGCGTGGGCACCTGCGGTGGCCCGGGCACGACCTGCGCGCTCGCCATGCTCAACGATGCCGTCAAGAAGGGCGGCGTCATGGCCAGCTCCAGCGTGGGCGGTCTCTCCGGCGCTTTCATCCCCGTGTCCGAGGACGCCGGCATGATCGCCGCCGTCGAGGCCGGCGCGCTCTCGCTCGAGAAGCTCGAGGCCATGACCTGCGTGTGCTCCGTCGGCCTGGACATGATCGCCATCCCCGGCGACACCCCGGTCGAGACCATCGCCGGCATCATCGCCGACGAGATGGCCATCGGCGTCATCAACAACAAGACCACGGCCGTCCGCGTGATTCCCGCCATCGGCAAGGGCGTGGGCGACTGCGTCGAGTACGGCGGCCTGTTCGGCCGTGCGCCCATCATGCCGGTGAACCCCAACGCCGGCACCGTGCTTGCCCACCGCGGTGGACGCTTCCCGGCGCCGCTGAACTCGCTGAAGAACTAGCTGAGGGGGACTGGCGAGGAGCCCCGGGGAGGGCAAATATATAAGGTCGCCTGCTCGGACAGTCCTGACTCGCACGGAGAGCACATTAAGTGCTCTCCGGCTCGTGCGGAACTCGCGATCGACCTTATATATTTGCCCTCCCCGGGGCTCCCGCACAACGGGCCCTCGGTTGGGTTCTATCCCTTTGGCAGTCGCTTCGCTTCTGCCCTACTTTGCTGGTATGGCGGTTTGGCGTTGGATCGGTTCTTTCTGATATATGCTGGTTGCGGCTCTTCTTTTGGGAGGAGTCGCTTTTTTGTTGCTAGGAGGTTGGCCCGTGGCTGATGGGGAGAATCGTTCTGAGCTGCTTTCCACAGATTGGAATCTGGAGTGGATGCAGATGCAAGCTGATCGGCGGCGGGCTGATGATTCTTTTGAATGGGATAAGCGGGCTCGGCATTTTCGGCCGTTGGAAACTGCCCCGTATGCCCGGGACTTTATGAAGCTGTTGGCGTTAAAGCCTGGTGAATCCGTGCTGGATATGGGGTGTGGAGCTGGGTCGATTGCTATTCCGCTTGCTCAGGCTGGGCATCCTGTGATTGCTGCTGACTTCTCCCCTGCCATGTTGGGCACGCTTGATGCTGGTATTGAGTACTATGGGCTCGAGGATCGCATTACGCCGCTTGAGCTTGCTTGGGATGATGATTGGGATTTGGTTGGACCGGTCGCGAAAACGGTGGATGTTGCCTTTGCCAGTCGGTCGGTTACGACGACCGATCTAAAAGGTGCGCTTACCAAACTCAACCGTACGGCTCGTCGGCGTTGTGCTGCCACGATGGTCGCCAACTCCAGCCCGCGCTATGACCTGCACCTAATGAACGCCATCGGTGCCTCGGTTACCTGCAGTAATGGCTTTGTGTATGCCTTTAATATCCTCATTCAGATGGGTGCGTTGCCGCAGGTTACATACTTTGAATCGCCTCGTCGCGATACCTTCGATAGCCTTGAGGCAGGTGTGGCGGATTTTTCCCGTATGCTCGAGCATGGCAACGAGGATAAGATCGACTGCCTGCGCGGCTACATCGCTCAACACATGATTGAGAACCCCCATGCCGGTGAGCCGGGCTCCAAGGGCGTGCCGCAGGGGCGCTACATGCTCGATCATGTCCGCAAGGTTCGTTGGGCGTTTATTGCATGGGAGCCGGTCTCTGCGCCCAGCTCATAGCCTGTTCGCAGCCCGCACCGCCCACTCACTCGGCATCCGCATTCTTTTTGAACTGGGCAAACGCGCTCCACACCGCGCCATTCCTGCGCTATCGTGGGACAGCTCACGTAGATTAAGGCCCCGTCGCGGGGCGCCCCATACATAGAAAGCGAGAACCCATGGCACT